>CAMBZE010000039.1 GCA_945872425.1 Methylotenera oryzisoli
TTGAAAATCCGCGTGTCGGCAGTTCGATTCTGCCCCCGGCCACCAATAAAATCAAGCTCACAGCGATGTGGGCTTTTTTATGTCTATTGATTTTTGTATTTTGTAACCCATTTGTAACCAATGTCCCAACCCGGGCAAGCTCCTATACTCATAGGAGGTGTGTGCTGCTTGCAATGCCTACCTCCGTTTAGTTTAATTAAACTATAACGGTGTCTATCAAAGTGTGGGAAGTCCACTTTGTTGCTGGTGTTTATTTATATACAACCATACCATATAACAGATGTGTGAGCGCCCTGTTAGCACAAGGGTGGAGTGATGAGGTAACTGCTACTAGTTGCAGTTACCCAAGTAAATAAAGGGAGACAGCAGAAGCACAAAGTGACCTTGCCCCTGAATTTCGCATCTTTTAGCGGATTCGTTATGCCCCTTATCTAAACGGGTTCTGTATCAACAATCCATCAACTCTCATGCCATCTTGCATATCTTCTGAAAGCAAATGCTCAGCGCCTGCAACTAATGCGGCCGCACAAATGTGTGCATCGTAAAATGACAATTGGTATTGCTTGCAAATTTGCACGGCAAGTTCGTGAGTAGCTTCGGTAAGTGGCACAACAGCAACACTGGCTTTTATTGCCAGCAGAACTGCATCAATCTCATTCCACTCCATTTTCAATTTACGTTGGCAAACAGAAACCACTTCGTTTAGAACTTGTACACTGATTGTTCCACCAGCTTCGAGTATAGCTTCTGCTTTGTCCGCTTTGGTGTGGTCGCTAGACAGCAAATATAAAATTACATTGCTATCAATAAATGGTTTACTCAACGCTGGCTCTCTCTCGCACTAGCTTCTAGGCGGTCAAAACAAAAGTCAGCGGGTAATCGACCTCGCAGGCTATGTAAACGCATTAACAACTCTTTTACCTTGGGTTGTTTAGCAACCTCCAAGTTTCTTTCGCCTACTACATGCAGGTTAATTTCTTCACCTTCTTTTAGGTTAAGCGCATGCACAACACTGGCAGGAAGCCTTACTGCTAGTGAATTACCCCATTTTGCGACTTGCATAATATTTCTCCAAATCCTCAAAGGATATACATTTAAGTTTTAGTATATCATTAAATTAAAAATATTCCTATATATGTCAATCGGCGTCCAAAACTTTCCACTTTTCAGTTTGATTGAGCGCGACTTTTGCGATGCTTAAAACGGTAAGAATCATTTCCCATTTCCAAGATGTAGCAATGATGTGATAATGCAGAAATAAAAAAGCCCCACATCGCTGTGAGGCTTATAAATACTGGGGTGGCTGATGGGGCTCGAACCCACGACAACAGGAATCACAATCCTGGACTCTACCAACTGAGCTACAGCCACCGCTGAAACTAAAAACTATATGGCCTGCCCGACAGGAATCGAACCTGTAACCCCCAGCTTAGAAGGCTGGTGCTCTATCCGGTTGAGCTACGGGCAGATTATGGTTACAAAACTTTATAAAGATATAAAGTCTTTCGGGCTGACATTTACCTTAAGCTGTTGAGTACAAATTGCATACCCAACAACTTAAAAGATTTGGTCGGCGTGGAGAGATTCGAACTCCCGACATCCTGCTCCCAAAGCAGGCGCGCTACCAGGCTACGCTACACGCCGAAGAGGCAGAAATATAACGCAAACTAGGCTTGAGGTCAATTCCAATATGTTAAAATCCAACTTTATTTTACAAATTATCTGAATTTTTAGATTCAAACACTCCAATGACTGCTCAAATAATTGATGGCAAAGCAATTGCCGAAAATTTATTAAACTCTATCAAAGATCGCATCGATCAACGTTTGCAAGCCAACAAGCGCGCGCCTGGCCTGGCTGTGATTCTTGTAGGAGCGGATCCCGCTTCTTCTATTTACGTTCGCAACAAACGTTTAGCTTGTGAAAAAGTAGGTATTCGCTCAGTGGCTTATGATTTGCCTGCTTCAACAACAGAATCAGAACTGCTCGCACTGATAGAACAATTAAATCAGGATGACGCAATTGATGGCATTCTGGTGCAATCGCCATTACCATCGCAAATCGAGGATGAACACATTATTGAGCGCATCAGCCCGAATAAAGATGTAGATGGCTTTCACCCTTATAACATTGGCAGATTGGCGGTACGCCAACCAACGCTACGTTCTTGCACGCCTTTTGGCGTTATTAAAATGTTGCAAGCAAGCAATATCAACCTGATGGGATTAGATGCAGTTGTTGTGGGCGTATCTAACCACGTAGGCCGCCCAATGGGCCTGGAACTCTTGTTGGCAGGTTGCACCGTGACCAGCTGCCATCGACACACTAAAGACTTAGGCAGGATTGTTGCGAATGCCGACTTAGTTGTTGCTGCGGCAGGAAAACCAAGCTTAATTAAAGGCGAGTGGATTAAGCCCGGTGCCATTGTAATTGACATTGGCATCAACCGCCTAGCTGACGGTCGCCTTTGTGGCGACGTTGATTTCAACGCCGCTAAAGAGCGCGCCAGCTGGATTACTCCTGTGCCAGGTGGAGTAGGTCCCATGACCGTTGCAACTTTGATGGAAAACACTTTGCTTTCTTTGGAATTAAGCGAGAATGACCATTAGCTCAGCAAATTCGGTTAAAAGTTAATGAAGAAATTCAAATAATTAACCTCTTTTCTTAGCATGATTTTGCACGAAAGCTTTATTCAGTGTAAACTCGTGCGCTTATTTAACTGGCTACTTTTTTAGTAGTTTCGTTTTTTGTTATTTTATTTCTAAGTATCCGGGTCTCAATTATGGCAGAAGTAATTAGTAAGCAATTTACGCCTTATCAGGCAAAACCTGATGAAGAATACATGAGCAAAAAACAGATCAATCATTTTCGTAAGATTTTGAATGACTGGAAAGCTGAGCTGAGCGAAGAGCTTGATCGTACGGTACACACCATGCAAGACGAAGTAACCATGTTTGCCGACCCTAATGACAGGGCTAGCCAAGAATCTGACATGACACTGGAGCTGCGTAACCGTGACCGCGAACGTAAGCTCATTAAAAAAATTGATGAGACATTACGCAACATCGATAACGATGAATATGGTTATTGCAAAGGCTGTGGCATAGAAATTGGTCTAAAACGCTTGGAAGCGCGCCCAACAGCAACTTTGTGTATCGATTGCAAAACATTGGATGAGCTAAGAGAGCGTCAAGTGGCTAAGTAATCTCATTCATTACTTTAGCCCGCCAGCTAAAGCTGGTCACAACAAAAAGCCCGCATTTCGCGGGCTTTTTGCTTATCTACCTTTGCTTATTTACCAATGAGTAAAACCATCTTACTCATTAGCTTCTGCTGCAGGCGGATCAATCAAAGCCTTCATACTTAGACGTACGCGACCTTTTTCATCCGCTTCCACAACTTTCACTTTCACCACATCGCCTTCTTTTAAGAAGTCACTCACCGCATTTACACGTTGATGCGCAATTTGTGAAATGTGCAATAAGCCATCTTTACCTGGAATTAGCGTCACGATCGCACCAAAATCAAGCAATTTAATGACTGTACCTTCATAAACCTGACCAACTTCAACTTCAGCAGTGATTTCCGCAATACGGCGTTGTGCTTCAGCTCCTTGCTCAGAGCTGGTGCATGCAATTTTCACGGTACCGTCATCTTCAATGTCAATTGTTGTGCCAGTTTCTTCAGTCAGCGCACGAATTACAGCACCGCCTTTACCAATGACATCACGAATTTTTTCAGGGTTGATTTTCATGGTAATAATGCGTGGTGCAAATTGTGACATTTCAGTATTCGCGCCGCTTACCGCTTGCTTCATAATGCCCAAGATGTGCGCACGGCCTTCTTTAGCTTGCGCCAAGGCAACCTGCATGATTTGTGCAGTAATACCAGTGATTTTGATGTCCATTTGCAGTGCAGTGATACCATCTTCAGTACCGGCTACTTTAAAGTCCATATCACCTAAGTGATCTTCATCACCTAAAATGTCTGTCAATACTGCAACGCGATTGCCTTCTTTGATTAACCCCATTGCAATACCTGCTACGTGATTTTTCATCGGCACACCGGCATCCATCAAGGCTAAACAACCACCGCAAACAGACGCCATTGAACTGGAACCGTTAGATTCCGTAATTTCAGAAACCACACGCATGGTGTAATCAAAGTCTTCTTTCGCTGGTAACGCCGCAATTAATGCGCGTTTTGCCAAACGACCATGGCCAATTTCACGGCGCTTTGGTGTGCCTACACGGCCTGTTTCACCCGTTGCGTACGGAGGCATGTTGTAATGCAGCATAAAGCGATCTTTAAACTCGCCTTGCAATGCATCAATCACTTGCTCATCACGACCTGTACCCAAGGTTGCCACTACCAACGCTTGTGTTTCACCGCGCGTAAACAATGCAGAACCATGCGTACGTGGCAACACGCCGGTACGAATGCTAATCGGGCGTACTGTGCGTGTATCACGACCATCAATGCGTGGCTCACCGTTCAAAATCTGACTACGAACTGTTTTGGCTTCTAAATTAAAGATCTCTGTTTTAATTTTATTAGCTTCTGTCGTTGATGTTTCTTCAGTAATCAACTCGCTCAATACGCGATTTGTAATTTCGTCTAACTTGGCTGAACGTGCGCCTTTAGCTTTAATTTGGAATGCAGCGTTAATATCTGCAGCGGCTAAGTTAGCAACCTTTTCAATTAATGCAGTGTCAGGCTCCGGTGCAACCCAGTCCCAAGCATCCTTGCCAGCTTCAGCAGCTAATTCGCCAATCATTTTAATCACTGCTTGCATTTGCTCGTGGCCATAAACTACAGCTCCTAGCATGACTTCTTCTGAAAGCTCTTTAGCTTCTGATTCCACCATCATCACGGCAGTTTCAGTAGCAGCAACAACCAAATCCAGCTCAGTCTCTTCTAATTGTGCTTTAGTTGGGTTTAATACATATTCGCCATTGATATAACCAACACGCGCTGCACCTAGTGGCCCAAAAAATGGAATGCCAGAGAGTGACATGGCCGCTGAAGCCCCGATAATTGCCGGAATATCTGCATCAATTTCCGGATCAGATGACAACACGGTTGCCACCACCTGCACTTCGTTATAGAACGCTTCCGGGAATAGAGGGCGTAATGGACGATCAATTAAACGACTGGTGAGTGTTTCTTTTTCTGAAGGACGGCCTTCGCGTTTGAAAAAACCACCTGGAATCTTACCTGCAGCGTAGGTCTTTTCCATGTAATCCACCGTCAATGGAAAGAAATCCTGACCCGCTTTAACTTCTGACTTACTGGTCACCGCTACCAAAACCACTGTATCGCCATAGCTCACCATCACAGCAGCATCTGCCTGACGTGAGATCTCACCTGTTTCAAGGGTGAGCGTATGCGCACCGTATTGAATACTTTTCGTTACTTTATTAAACATTTCTTTTTCCTTTTTCAATGGTTGCTATTCACTACCCAATAACAACTCAACAATAAAAAAAGCCGATGCATATCTCATGCTATCGGCTTTCTACTACTACGATAAATGCGAATCCAATATAAAGAAAAGCACTTATGGTAATTATTTACGCAGACTCAAGCGTTGAATCAATGTTTGATAACGACTTGCGTCTTTGCGTTTTAAATAGTCTAACAGGCTGCGACGTTGACTAACTAAAGCCAACAAACCACGACGTGAGTGATTGTCTTTTTTGTTAGATTTAAAGTGCTCTGTTAAATAGCTGATACGGTTAGTCAAAAGCGCCACTTGCACTTCTGGGCTAGCTGTATCATTTGGTGCGCGTTGATATTCTGCAATGATTTTTGCGGTGTCTTGTGCTGTAGTTGCCATAACTTAATCCTAATTTAGATGTTTTGCGTCAATGTAGAGGCAGAGAATCCGCCTAAACATTCATTTACAATGAATCGCGCATTTTAATGAAGAAACAATGATTTATCAACTACTTTTTACATTACTTTCAACACTGCCTGCTCATTCACTTAATTCTTATCTTTATCCACAACCAATCGTTTAGGTGCAATCTTTCCATCACTTTGCTGCTCACCCAGCCCCAAAAAAACTTCCTGCTCACTGTACAGTCGCAACAGCCCCTGTGGAATTGAGCCGCTGCGCCACACCGCTTGCCCCTGCTGCAAATAATAGGTGCTATCTGCATCTAATGTAAGTGCTGGCAAATGTAACACCGCGCTATCCGCTGGCCGTAACGCGGCTATGCGCTGCTCAGCCGACAATGCTTCAAATTGCTCCAAGGTCATTGCTTGTGTAATTTGATAGTTTGCTGTGGCAGTTCTGCGCAGGCCAATTAAATGTGCACCGCAGCCAAGCTGCTTGCCTATGTCCTCCGCTAACGTGCGAATATACGTCCCTTTGCTACAAGTAACGGTTATCGTCGCTACGCTATCTGCGAATGCATTGAGCGTAATGTGATGAATAGTAACGTTGCGCGCCTTGCGTTCAATTTCCACACCTGCCCGCGCGTATTCGTAAAGCGCCTTGCCTTCATGTTTTAAGGCTGAGTACATGGGCGGCACCTGGCTAATTTCACCTACAAACTGCCGGCAAGCTTGCTCCAACTGAACTTGGCTGATATGCACTGGCTGCGTTGATAACACCTCACCCTCGGCATCGCCTGTTGTAGTGGTGACACCGAGCTTAACTATCGCGACATAGGTTTTGTCTGCATCAGTTAAATAATGTGCGAACTTGGTTGCTTCGCCAAAACAAAGCGGCAGCAACCCGGTAGCAAGCGGATCCAAGGTGCCGGTGTGCCCCGCTTTAGCGGCTTGTAGTAGCCATTTAATTTTTTGCAAGGCTTGGTTAGACGAGAAGCCGAGGGGCTTATCCAGCAGCAAAATGCCATTAATGTGTTTTTTGAGTCTTTTATACTGCAAGGGGCTGACGGAATACTTAAAATCAGGATTTTGGTTTTGAAGCGAGTGCCTCATCAATCAATTTCGACATCATCATGCCATTATCAATTGAGGCATCATAAACAAAATGCAATTGTGGCACGGTACGCAGTAGCATACGTTTTGCGAGTTGTGTACGCAAAAATCCCGCAGACTTCTCAAGACCTTGCTGAATGCTGTCACTTGCTTTTGCTGCGCTGTAAAAAATCTTCGCGTGGGCCATATCACCTGTCACTTCAATAGCTGTAATGGTGACCATGCCCACACGCGGATCTTTAACTTCAAATTGCAGCAAATCAGCAAGCTCACGCTGCATTTGCTCTGCCACCCGGTGACTACGTGAAAAATCTTTAGCCATGCTTATAAAGTGCGCGCCACTTCTACCATCTCATAAACTTCCAAGATATCGCCAACTTCAATATCGTTGTAGTTTTTAAGTGACAAGCCGCACTCGAAGTTATTTTTCACTTCTTTAACATCATCCTTGAAGCGTTTGAGTGAATCCAACTCGCCAGTATAGATAATGACGTTATTACGCAATACGCGCACTTTAGAGTTGCGTTTAATCAACCCATCTTGTACATAACAACCAGCAATCGCGCCCACCTTGGAAATACGGAATACTTCGCGCACTTCTACGGTACCAATCATGCTTTCTTTTTGCTCTGGTGCCAACATACCACCAAGTGCGGCTTTAATTTCATCGACTGCTTCGTAAATAATATTATAGTAACGTACGTCAACACCTAACGTATCAATGAGCTTACGCGCACCCGAGTCAGCGCGCACGTTAAAGCCTATTAACACCGCTTTGGATGCTGCAGCCAAGTTTGCATCTGACTCGCTAATCGCACCCACTGCCGTGTGGATAATGTTCACTTTAACTTCGCTGGTAGATAATTTTTGCAAACTTGTTGCCAACGCCTCATAAGAACCTTGTACGTCAGATTTAATAATTAAGTTTAGCGTTTGCACTTCGCCTGATTCCATTTGCTTGAACATGTTTTCCAGTTTGGCGGCTTGCTGTTTAGCCAATTTCACATCACGGAATTTACCTTGACGGAACAGTGCAATTTCGCGCGCTTTACGCTCATCATTCAGCACAATCACATCCTCACCTGCGCTAGGCACATCAGACAAACCTAGAATCTCTACCGGAATAGAAGGGCCTGCTTCTTGAATCTCTTTGCCTGACTCATCCAGTATGGCACGCACCTTACCAAAGGTAGTGCCTGCCAAAATCATATCGCCGCGCTTCAACGTGCCGGATTGCACCAGGATAGTAGCCACTGAACCACGACCTTTATCTAAACGCCCTTCAATGACCAAACCTTTTGCCGGAGTGTTTTTAGGTGCTTGCAATTCAAGAACCTCAGCCTGCAATAACACCGCTTCCAATAACTCATCAATGCCCTGACCCGTTTTAGCAGAGACTTCGCGGAACATGGTGTCACCACCAAAGTCCTCTGGTACTACTTCTTGTGCAACCAACTCCATTTTCACGCGCTCTGGCTGTGCATCGGGTTTATCAACTTTATTGATAGCTACCACCAAAGGCACGCCCGCCGCTTTAGCGTGGTGGATTGCCTCAATCGTCTGCGGCATCACACCATCATCGGCAGAAACCACCAAAATCACGATGTCTGTTGCTTTGGCTCCGCGCGCGCGCATGGCAGTAAATGCCTCATGGCCTGGAGTATCTAAGAAAGTTACCATGCCACGCGGTGTTTCTACGTGGTAAGCACCAATGTGCTGCGTAATGCCGCCTGCCTCACCTGTAGCCACGCGGCTACGACGAATATAATCCAGTAAAGAAGTTTTACCGTGATCCACGTGCCCCATTACGGTAACCACTGGCGGACGACTTTCCAGTATCGCCTCTGCGTGCTCAGCCTCTTCAATGAAGACATCCGGGTCATTTGGTGCCGCCGCCTGGGCTTTATGGCCCATTTCTTCCACAATAATAATGGCGGTTTCTTGGTCTAGCACTTGGTTAATCGTCACCATCATGCCCATACCCATGAGCGTTTTAATGACTTCACCAGACTTCACTGACATTTTATGTGCTAAATCAGCAACGGTAATGGTTTCTGGCACCAACACTTCATAAATAATCGCCTCGGTAGGCGCTGTAAACCCATGTTGCTGATCTTCATCTGCATGATGTTTAGACTTACCTTTTGGTGCGCGCCAGCCTGCTTTACCGGCAGTTGTATCACCACGTGTTTTTAAACCGCGTTTTTTATTTTCCGCATCTGTCCACTCTTTATTATTACCTTTGCCTTTTTTCGCATCTTTGGCACCAGGTTTTTCAGCCCCTTCTTTAGCTACCGGCTTATGCAAAGTACCTTCTGAAAGTTTGGTCGTTTTTGCTTTTGCAGCTTCTGCCTCAGCTAACTTTCTAGCTTCTTCTTCTAGTCGACGTTGCGCCAACTCTTCTTTTTTACGTTTATCCTCAGCTTGCAATGCCAATAGGGTCGCATGACGCTTAGCCTCCTGCTCACGCAATGCCATTTCGTCTGCCCCTAACAAATCTTTACGACTAATCGTTTGCGGTTTGGCTACAGCAGGTTCAGCAACCGGTGCCGCTTCCGCTACTATTGGCTCACTAATAGCTAACTCAGGCTCTACCGCAACTGTCGCAACAATTTCTGGCTCTACAGCAACTACAAGCTCTACTGGCTCGATAACCGGCGTCGCAATAACTTCAACGGCTACAGGCAAGACTTCCTCTTGCTCAATCACACGTTTTTTACGCACTTCAACCTGGATAGTGCGCATCTTGCCGGTATTGTCCGTTTTTTTGATTTCAGCACTTGATTTACGTGTTAGCGTAATTTTGCTTTTAGTGGCCTGTGTACCGTGTTCTTTACGCAAATGTTCAAGCAATGCCGCTTTGTCATTTTCGCTTAATTGGTCATCTACGCTTGTTTTATGCACGCCAGCACTCTTTAGCTGCTCTAATAACAACAATGTTGGTAGCTTTAATTCGCCAGCAAATTGTCCTACGGTTGTTTGTGCCATCTTGTTGCTCCAGTGTTCTTTTTCTAAGCCTGATTGCCTAGCATTACTACTTATTACTGCTTAATCTTTTGTTACTTAAAATCGGACCTATTTAAACCAAGGTGCGCGCGCGGTCATAATAAGCGCTTTTGCTCGATCTTCATCCATATTGGTAAGCTCTACCAACTCATCAATCGCCAATTCCGCCAAGTCATCCTGAGTTGAGATACCTTTTGCCGCCAATTGATGTGCAGTTGCATCATCCATGCCTTCAAGTGCCAATAAATCTTCAGCAGCCTCTTCGACACCTTCTTCTTTAGCAATCGCCTCTGTTAACAATGCTGCACGAGCGCGTTTACGCAGCTCTTCTACGGTATCTTCGTCAAACGCTTCAATCTCGTTCATTTCCGCCAATGGCACATAAGCTATTTCTTCCAGAGTGCTGAAACCTTCTTGCACTAGAATTTCCGCCACTTCTTCATCAACATCTAGCTTTTCCATGAAGAGCTTACTTACACTTGCGTACTCTTTCTGATTTTTCTGCGCGGCTTGATCCACAGTTAAGATATTCAGTGCCCAACCGGTTAATTCTGAAGCCAAGCGTACATTTTGCCCATTGCGACCAATCGCCTGCGCCAATTGCTCTTCTTCTACCACCACATCCATTGCGTGTGTATCTTCATCCACCACAATGCTTGAAACTTCAGCTGGAGACATTGCGTTAATCACAAACTGCGCCGGCTCCATGTTCCACAGCACAATATCCACGCGCTCGCCAGCCAACTCACCTGTCACAGCTTGCACACGTGAGCCACGCATACCCACACAAGTACCCACCGGGTCCAAACGTTGATCATTACTTTTAACTGCGATTTTTGATCGCAAGCCCGGATCACGTGCCGCTGCACGGATTTCCAATAAACCCTCTTCAATTTCCGGTACTTCCAACTCAAATAAGCGCACTAGGAACTCAGGGGTAGTTCTTGATAAAATCAATTGTGGACCACGGCCACCGCGTTCAATGCGGGTAAGGTAGGCGCGCACACGATCACCTACGCGTAGATTTTCTTTTGGAATCATCTGCTCGCGTGGTAATAAAGATTCAATACGACCCACCTCAATGATCGCATTGCCTTTTTCCATACGTTTAATCACGCCCGTCACCAATTTTTCATCGCGCGCTAAGAAGTCTTCCAAGATTTGCTCACGCTCAGCTTCACGTACTTTTTGTAAAATGACTTGCTTTGCAGCTTGCGCCCCAATGCGACCAAACGCAATGCTCTCCAGTGGCTCCTCATAGTAATCGCCAATATTTAAGCCTTTTGCATGCTCACTTTCCTCATCGATTTGATACGCTGAATTTTCCAGCAAATCATAATCAACATATTGCCAGCGCCTAAATGTTTCGTACTCGCCAGTTTCACGGTTAATCGCCACGCGTATATCGGCATCATCATGATGTTTTTTCTTGGTAGCTGAAGCCAAAGCAAGCTCTAGCGCAATAAAGATAATCTCTTTGCTTACATTTTTTTCATGCGCCAAGGCATCTACCAATAACAAAATTTCACGACTCATTTTCTATCTCCGACTATAATATTGCAGATCAACTGCTTTATTTTGTTAAATTCTTACAATAAAAACCTATGCATTCAAGACACGGCACCAACCTAAAATACTGGGTTGAGTCGCGCCTTATCTATATTACTTAACGCCATTTTATAAACAACGCCCTCAAACTCAAGCAGTAAGTGGCCATCTTCTACACCCTTTATAAATCCTAAAAAGGTCTTGCGTGGCAACGTTGTTTCCGTAGCATTCGCACCTTGGTCTTTTATACCAACACGCAATTTAATAGCAGCACGCTCACCGATAAAACGTAAAAAATCCGCCTCTTTTTTCAACACGCGATCCGTACCGGGTGAAGAAACTTCCAAACGGTCATAATCAATCTCATGCTCAACCGCCAGCAAATTCCCTAACTGGTTACTCACCAGCACACAGTCATCAATATTGACACTATCTTTAATATCCGCAGGATTTTGCTTATCAATAAACACGCGCAACAATTTACCACGATTGGAAATTTCCAAATCAACAAGCTCATAGCCCAACTGGCTTAGCGACTGCTCTATCAATGTATGCAAATCCTGCATAAATATTTAATCCCTTGTTCTCATTGCCCGCCTGCAACCCCTACGCAAGTTGCAGAAACAAAAAATGGGCACAAAGCCCATCAAAAAATTTCAATCGCATTATACCAATCAATTCAATGAATTGGAAACACAACAGACACTTATCACCGAGTTAAAACTAAAAAACCTCCACAAGGGAGGTTTTTAGTTTAAATAAATAGCTTGGCAGTGACCTACTTTCGCATGCGAAGAGCATACTATCATTGGCGCTGGTTCGTTTCACGGCCCTGTTCGAGATGGGAAGGGGTGGGTCCAAACCGCTAT
>CAMBZE010000040.1 GCA_945872425.1 Methylotenera oryzisoli
ATAAAACAGCAAAAACTTTATTCCAAATTTTGAATCTGCTCTCTCATCTGCTCAATGAGCACTTTTAACTCCATAGACACCTGTGTGGTTTGCACAGAGACTGATTTTGAGCCAAGCGTGTTAGCCTCTCGATTGAGTTCTTGCATTAAGAAATCCAGGCGTTTTCCTGCGGGTGCATCGCTGTTCAAAATACGCTTCACTTCCGAAACGTGAGCACTTAGCCTCCCCAACTCCTCATCCACATCAATCCGCTGGGCAAATAACACCAGCTCTTGTGCGATACGCTCTTGGTCGATTGTTTTTAGCGTTTCGTTTAATTTTTGTTCAAGTTTTGCCTGATACTCTTTATTCAAAGCCGGCAGTAGCGGTTTTACTTTTGCCACTAGCAGTTCAATTTGCGCGAGACGATCTAAAATCAACCTCTTTAATTTTTCACCTTCGCGCGCGCGCGAGGCGTTCAAATCCTGCAAGCCCCGGAGTAGCAGTTTTTTCACATCGTCTATCAGCGAGTCGCGACTTAATTCATCATTTAACACCACACCCGGCCAATGCAAAACATCTGCCACACTGAGCGGACGACTTTGTGGAAAAAACGCTAGCGTTTTTGTTTGCATCGCCGCTAACTGCTGCATCAATTGCTCGTCCAACTGCGAAGTTTGGTTGGCTTGCTTGCGTTGCATTAAATTAACCTTGCATTCAATTTTGCCACGACTTAAATTTGCGCCAATCAATTCTCTAATTACCGGCTCAAAAGCTCTTAAAGTTTCATCAAGCTTAAAATGTACATCTAAATAACGGCTATTGACCGCGCGCAGCTCTAATACCAGCGTGGCATTTTTCAGGGGCTGCTCTAATGCTGCAAAACCAGTCATGCTAAAGGTCATATGAGTTTTTCCTAATCAAACAAAGTAAAATGGGTACTATGTTATCAAATACTGGCGATTTCATTGCAAAATAACTGATTAAATAACTTTAATTACAATCGATTACGCGTTATATTGCCGAACAGTTCCAACCTTTGGGCGCAATGTCAGAGTGCGTAAAACCAAGCGTATGTAATCAACTCTAAATTCAGGACTTAACCAATGTCAGCCAGCAATCACACCCGACCTAGCCAGCGCGCTCATAATCAACTACGCGCGGTTGAAATTATTCGCCATTACACCAAGCATGCTGAAGGTTCCGTATTGGTAAAATTTGGCGACACGCACGTGCTGTGTACCGCCAGTGTAGATGAGAAAGTGCCGGGGTTTTTAAAAGGCAAAGGGCAAGGCTGGGTCACCGCAGAATACGGCATGCTGCCACGCTCAACCGGTAGCCGCATGGATAGAGAAGCCGCTAAAGGCAAACAATCTGGCCGCACCCAAGAAATTCAACGTTTAATTGGCCGTTCTTTACGCGCGATTATTGATTTAGAAAAACTGGGTGAACGTAGCATCCAGATTGATTGCGACGTGATTCAAGCCGATGGCGGCACCCGCACTGCCAGCATCACCGGTGCTTATGTCGCCTTGCATGACGCTATTTCCACACTGTTAAAAAGTGGGAAAATTACTGAATCGCCACTCAAAGATGCCGTAGCCGCGATTTCAGTAGGCGTTTATCAGGGCGCACCGGTGCTTGATTTAGACTATATTGAAGACGCTGATTGCGACACTGACATGAACGTCGTGATGACAGGTAGCGGCAGCTTTGTGGAAGTTCAAGGTACCGCAGAAGGCGAGCCTTTTGCGCGCGCCGCAATGAATGAGTTGCTGGATTTGGCGGCACACGGCATACAGCAACTCATCATCAAACAAAAAGAGGTGTTAAGTGTTTAACAAGCTCGTTATCGCCACCGGCAACAAAGGCAAGCTGCGCGAAATTCAGCACATTCTTAGCCCGTTACAGATTGAAATCATCCCACAATCTGCACTCAATGTGCCTGAATGTGAGGAGCCTTTTTGCACATTTATCGAGAATGCGTTAGCTAAAGCCCGCCACGCCAGCAAACACACCGGCTTGCCTGCCTTGGCAGACGACTCCGGCTTGTGCGTCGATGCCCTGCAAGGTGCGCCCGGTGTGCTTTCTGCACGCTATGCCGGAAAAAATTCACCCAATAGCCTGCTCACACAAGACGAGCGCAACAATGATAAATTGTTGCTTGAAATGAATAACCTCTCCGAACGTCACGCACACTTTTATTGTGTAATGGTACTGGTTCGCCACGAAAACGACCCTGAACCCATCATTGCAGAAGGCAGCTGGCAAGGTATCATTCTGCGCGAATATCGCGGCACTGACGGTTTTGGTTACGACCCTTTATTTCTGGATGCAAAAACCGAGAAAACGGTCGCTGAACTGCCACTGGAAATCAAAAGCCGCATTAGTCACCGCGGTCATGCCATGGCAAAACTATTACAGAAACTTGAAAGACTAAGTCATGAGTAGGTCTGAAAATCAAGCATGGCCAAAATGGGTGCGTGACGACGGTAGCGTCGTGTCATGTACCGAAAAAGTCAAAGTGATGACCGAGAACTTTGACGAAATCAAACAGATTGCCCAGGATGCACTTGAAGATGGTCTGCTGATGGAAGTGTCAGAACCGCAAATGCGCGCTGCGCTGCACACCCTTGTTGATTCACTCATCAATCCGTATAAAAGGTAACGCCTTATAAAACGCATCATTGAAATAAAGGCCGATATTGATTTTGGCACGAAAGCCATCAACCCCGTCGCACCGCTTGCGGGTGAGCCGACGCTTTCCGGATTAACCAACCCGCCACCACTTTCACTCTACATCCACATCCCTTGGTGCGTACAGAAATGTCCTTATTGCGACTTTAATTCACACGAAAGCCGTCACAAGAATGGCGAGCTTCCTGAAGCTGCTTATGTAGATGCGTTGCTAGCAGACTTGGAACTTGCCACCCCTAAAGTATGGGGCAGAAAAATCAAAAGTGTGTTTTTTGGTGGTGGCACGCCAAGTTTATTTGCGCCTGCATCCATTGATAAAATATTGAGCCAAGTACGCGCGCTCACACCGCTTGAATATGACGCGGAAATCACTCTGGAAGCCAATCCCGGCACGGTGGATACCGCAAATTTTACAGGCTACAAACAGGCAGGGGTGAATCGCCTGTCTTTAGGCATACAAAGTTTTAACGCGGATTATCTCAAGTCCTTAGGACGTATTCATGATGACAAACAAGCAATTTTCGCCGCTGAGTTAGCGCTCACTACCTTTGAACGGGTTAATTTTGATGTCATGTATGCGCTACCTAACCAAACACTAGCCGATGCATTACAGGATGCAAAGCAGGCCGTTGCACTCAACCCAGACCATTTATCGTTTTACCATTTAACGTTAGAACCGAATACGCCGTTTTACCACACACCGCCAAGCCTGCCGGATGATGACGCCAGCGCCGAAATGCAGATTGAAATTGAAGCATTTTTAGCGCAACACGGCTATGAACACTATGAGACTTCAGCCTTTTCAAAAAAAGGTAAACAAGCCCAACATAATCTTAATTATTGGCAATTTGGCGATTATTTAGGTATCGGCGCCGGTGCGCACAGCAAATTAAGCTATCACGATAAAATCACACGTGAAACCCGTCCCAAGCACCCCAAGACCTATATGGAACAGGTTCAGCTAGGTCGCCCAGTCGAACGCGAATGGATGATTAGCCAGGATGAGCTAGGTTTTGAATTTATGATGAATGCACTGCGTTTAATTGATGGCGTGCCCTTAAATTTATTTCAGCAACGCACCGGGCTAAGCTTACATACCCTAGATGCAGCCATTAAAAAAGCGCAAAGCAAAGGTTTGCTCACAGTGCAACATGACCGTATGCAACCCACTTTATTGGGGCAACGCTTTTTGAATGAATTGCTGGAGTTATTCTTAAATTGAAAACGGCAAAAATCCTTAAACACGGTCTGTTTGCTTTAGCTAGCCTCGTTGCCTTGTTGTTGCTGGTGGCGGCGATTGTTGCTACGACCTTTAATCCGAATGATTACAAACCACTCATCATCAAACTGGTTAAAGAAAAAAAAGAACGCACCTTAACTATTGAAGGCGACATCAAGTTGGCTTTTTGGCCAAAGATTGGTGCAACTTTGGGCAAAGTTTCCATTTCAGAGCGCAATTCCGACAAAGAATTTGCCTCTATTCAAAGCGCGCAAGTGGCACTCGCCGTGCTGCCTTTACTTAAAAAGCAACTGGTGGTGGATACCATCTACATTGATAGCGCACAGGCGAACATCATTAAATACAAGGATGGCACGACCAACTTTGATGACTTACTCAGCAAAGATGAAACGTTACCGGACATCAAATTTGATATTGATGGCATTAAAGTGAGCCATTCTGCGTTGAACTATACGGATGAAGCCACGGGTGCCCAATATGCACTGTCTGAATTCAATCTAACTTCCGGTCATATTGCTTCGGCTGAACCCGTTGATTTGGCGGCAGACTTTTCTATTATGGCTAACCAACCTGAAATTTCTGCCACCGCCAAACTCAAAGGTAATTTTTTGCTTGACCCCGAAACTGGGCACTTTGTTGCCAAAAGTTTAGATGCTGCCATTAAAGGTGATTTATTGGGCAGTAAAGATGTAATCATTACCGCCAGCGGTGATGTTGATGCCAAACCTGAAACGCGTGAGCTTTTGATTGATCACTTAAAGCTGGCGGCTTCAGGACAATTTAATGGCGCCAAGCTCGCCATAAACTTAAACGCGCCTGAGTTAGTGGCGAAAAAAGATGAGATCAGCGGCAAAAAAGTGACCCTGAGCTTGTCGCAAGATAAAGCGGGCGATACATTTAAAGCCAACCTGATTTTAACTGACCTCAAAGGTTCACCTAAAACGCTACAAAGCAGTGGTGTTAGTGGCGATATTGTTGCTGTACAAGGCAAACGTACCATTAAAGGCAAGTTTTCATCCCCATTTAATGGCAACCTCGAGAACCTGATTTTTGATTTGCCAAGACTTGCTGGCAACTTAGAGATTAAAGACCCCAGCCTACCTAATGGCGCCATGCAAGGAAATTTTGATTTAACGTTACATACGGACGTTAAAAATGAATTAGCGAACAGTCAATTTAACCTCAATATTGACGACATCCAATTAAACGGTGACGTTGCCGTAGTCAGTTTCGCCAAACCGAATATCAAATTCAACCTGAATGCTGACAAACTCAACCTGAATAAGCTGATGGCGAAATCCGGCAAGACTACTACCAAGTTCAGCGATAAATCTGACTTGAGTACGCTCAAATCTCTGCGATTAGATGGCAAGCTGAACGTGGGCAGTATTCTGTATGACAAATATCTTGTGTCAGGCCTCAACGTAAGCATCAAGACTGATGGTGAAAAATTGGCATTGACCGGCCTCAAGGTTAAATTGGATGATAGCCAGATCAAAGGTCGTTTAAGTATTAGCCACTTCGCAAAACCACGCTACACTTTTGATATGGACATTGACCAGCTTGATGCTGACAAATATATCAACGCCAGTGACAACAAAGCGGGGGATACCCTTATCGATTTAAGCGCACTCAAAGCGCTGAATGCAGACGGCTCGTTACACATTGGCAACCTTAAATACGGCAAAACAGAAGCATCCAATGTTCACATTGACCTTAAAGCAGATGACCAAAAGCCAAACAATTAAGCATCTTTATATCTGATGAATAATTTTTCAAGCCGCCTAATCACTTGGCAGAAACAATTTGGGCGCCATGACCTGCCCTGGCAGAACACGGCTGACCCTTATGCTATTTGGGTTTCTGAAATCATGTTACAGCAAACCCAGGTTTCCGCAGTGATTGGTTATTACGGCAAGTTTATGGCACGGTTCCCAAATATTGCAACCCTAGCCAACGCTACGCAAGATGAAGTGTTGCAGCACTGGAGCGGCTTAGGCTATTACTCAAGAGCGCGTAATCTGCACCATGCAGCCCAAACAATCATAGACGAGCATGGCGCTACATTTCCACAAGACTTTGAAACCATCCAAACACTTTCTGGTATCGGCCGCTCTACCGCTGCGGCGATTGCTTCATTTGCCTTTAATCAAGTACAAACCATCCTTGATGGTAATGTAAAACGTGTGCTCAGCAGACATTTCACCATTGCCGGCTGGCCTGGCAGCCCAAAAATCGAAAAACAGCTATGGGCACTTGCTGAAAGTTTATTGCCCGAGAAAGACATCATCGCGTACACACAAGGCCTCATGGATTTAGGCGCAACGCTTTGTACCAGGAGCAAACCCAAGTGTGCCGCCTGCCCATTAAATAACACTTGCAAAGCCTACAAGCAAAATCGCGTGACCGAGCTACCCACCCCAAAACCCAAAAAAGTTATCCCCGAAAAACAGATTACCATGCTGATATTTTTGCGTGGCAATGAGGTGTTGCTTGAAAAGCGCCCACCTACTGGCATTTGGGGCGGCTTGTGGAGCTTTCCTGAGACTGAGTCTACCGATAGCTTTGCAGCAATAGCCCATGATAAATTTGGAATGATCGTACAAGAAATTCAGCCCTTACCTATACTCAATCACACGTTTACACACTTTAAACTGCACATTCGGCCTCAACCGCTATATGCGCTCAAACAATCCACTCACGTCAAAGAGTTTGGGCAAGTATGGCTAAGTATTGAAGATGCTATCGGCGCTGCCATCCCCACGCCAGTACGCAAAATCCTGCAGTCTTTACACGCCAATAAAACTTAGCAATTATCTTGCTGAAAGCGACATCAAGGCGTAGGATAAATACATCAGCTATGAACTATTCAGCATCAGGAATCAAGTCATAAAATGATTGTTCCAGTTGCTGGAGGACTTAATCACATAAAGGAGAAAAATGATGAGTACCAATAATTTGCCAGTAAGAGATGTCACTAAAGAGCAGTTAATTGCTGACTTTAAAGTGGTGATTGCCGATGCGGAAGCATTGCTTAAAGCCACCGCCAGTCAGGGCGGTGAAGCGATTGCAAACTTGCGCACCAAAACAGAAGAATCTCTTGCCGCGGCTAAAGTAAAAATGGCTGATGCTCAGGATGCCCTGGTAGAAAGAACTAAAGCAGCCGCTAAAGTAACGGATGAATACGTGCATGACAACCCATGGCAAGCCGCTGGCATCGCGGCGGGCATTGGCCTTCTCATCGGCTTGCTTATTGGTCGGCGCTAACGCTCTATGGCTGAAGAAACCAAACATGCCAGCGAGGGTCTTTTAACGTCTCTCAAAAATATGACGGCAACGTTAATCGCCATCGTACACACACGGCTCGAACTTCTCAGTACCGATTTAGAAGAGGGTCGCGAGCGGCTGATTTCACTGTTAGTCATGACCTTTATCGCACTATTCTGCCTTTGCTTCGGCGTGGTACTGTTAGCCATTCTTGTTGTCGTCGCTTTTTGGGATACGCACCGCCTGCTAGTGTTATGCACAATGACGGGGTTGTTCCTAGTGGCTGGGGCTGTTTTGTCTAGTCTTGCGATACGCGCTTTGAAAGCTATGCCAAGGATGTTTGAAGCCAGCTTGGGTGAGCTATCAAAAGACTATCAGCAAATAGATAGTCCTTAATGAATCAATAGCGAGGTCATTGGTGCATCAAAAGTTGGTCATATTAGCTGAACGTCGCCAAAAGCTTATTTTGCAAGCTGCCGAGCAGCGTAACATGCTGACGCAGAGCATTGAGCCTTTGCGTAAACCGCTTGCGATTGCTGATCATGGCCTGGAGATTATTCGCTATTTCAGAGGAAACCCGCTGTTAACGGTTGGGGCAACCGCACTATTGGGTATCATACGCCCACTACGCTACACCAAATGGTTTCATACCGGCTGGGTAGCGTTTAGATTGGCGCGCAACGTGCGTAGATGGCTGGCGCAAAAATCTCAATAAAAAAGCGACCTAGGTCGCTTTTTTATTTTTGAAATTATTTTTGATCCCAAGAATCTTCCCACATACAGTGCTTGATTTTATGGCGGTTAGCAATCAACTCATCAATACTTGGCTCGTCGTTTAATGCACGTTTAATCGCCAATTTAGTCGCATCGTAGTTGTTTTTGTACATGTCAGCTTTGTCTAATTTGCCTTCTTTTTCTAATGCGATACAACCTGGGTCGATCCACACCAAGCTGATGATGCACAAATCATTTACGCTATCTTTAGGGATAATACCCTCAATCACGCAATCCAAAATCGCATCAGCAGTCGCCGCCTGTACCACGCCGCCAAACAAACTCACATCAGTGCTGCCTTTTAGCGTTACTTTTGGCACTGTCATACAAACTGGACGCACCAGTTGATTGATATCACGCACGGCAAACATTGCAGTGTGACCTTTGCTCTGTGCCATCAAATTAGCAAACGCTTGCCCTACTGGACCATCGACAGCCCCGATTAAAATTTCCGGCATCGCTGCGGTGACATCTTTACCTTCTGAATATACCGTTGCTTCGCCAGCTTTAAAAATGATTTTTGACATGAAGAATCCTTGAAGAGTGTTGGGTAAATGAATTTTTTAAAAGTGCTTAAATTTTATTAAGGTAAGATTTTATAGAATAGCCTTGCTTTAAGCAATTTTTAGCCTCAGTCTCAGCCTCTTCCGATTCCGTGAGGGTTCGTCGTGCGGATGCGCACTTGTTGCGCTAACTGATAAACACTTGCGCGCACCGCTTGTAATTGCGTGGCGTGGGTTTGCCATGTTACTTTTTGAACATTGAAATTATGTTGCAAGGCTTACCCCCCCTTGCGGGCTATAGCAGTAACAGGCATTATGCGTGTTTAGTCTTTTTAAGTTAATTATCTAAAGGTTTATATAAGGTTTACTATGCAAAAATATCAAACAACTATCGCGCGAATTTTTTTAGCCGCAGTTTTTTTAGGAATAGTCATACTTAAGTTGACTGCCATTGCCAGCCATCCAGACGGATACTTGCAATATCAAACGACACTAGGGCAGTTTGGTTTGCCTAGTATTTTTGCACCGTTGTTAATTCTAATTCAACTATTAGGCGGCCTAGCATTATTGCTTGGCTTTAGAACTAAATTAGTTGCTAATGTGCTGGCTGGCTTAGCTATATTTATGGCGCTTGTATTAGGAAGAGTCATCCCTGATTTGCTGTTTTTATATTTAGGTATTGCTGGTGGCATGCTTTTACTAAGCGCATATCCACAAAGCGCTTGTAGTTTAGATAATTTAAAAAATTGACAAACCATACAACCTTGTATCACCACTGGAAACAATGTAATCACGGATTCGTTCTTCAACGTTCAAAGTAGCTCGATGCGCTTCAGGCGATTCTGTTCCGTCAAAGTCGGCTGGGAAACCTGCACCATCTACAATACTTACCCAAGCATTGGCCAACACGTCCAGATCGTTAATATCATCTGTCATTCTTCTTCCTTACCATATGTTTAGTAAATATGCATTTACGTAAATGCATAAATAAGTGGTTATCTAATCTTTAACTGGATCTAACATTTAACTTCTCTCGTAGATAATTGATATGAAGTGGCACTACACTATCGCTGGCAATTACACCTGTACGTTCCAAGGCAATCAAAAGCAACTCAATCCGATCCATCTTCACATCATCATCTGCTAAATTTGTAATGACTTCGGCCAAAGCATCATCAGGTGTCCTAATATAGGAAACACCATGTTTTTTAGCCAACTCAGTGATATATTCCGCAATGCTAGAAGTGCTCATACTAATTACTTCAAGTCTTTCTCTGTAGCAGGCTCACGCTCGGATCTACGCACATGCAATACCTCAATGATTGAATTGGCCTCATTGATGCGGTGAAATGCCAGGTATGCACCTTTAGCCACAACTAAACGATGTATGCCTGGCACCAGCTCATAGGGTGGTGCGGTATAATTAAGCAAGGCCTTAATATCACTTCTGATCTGTTTAATCATTCGCCTGGCTAATTGGTTGCCGCCAACTTTAAAATAGTAATCACCAATGTCATCAAAATTTGATTCTGCTATCGGTAAATACTTAATCCGCATAACGAGCTTCTAATTTATCAAACAATTCATCATGATCAATCCATACAGTATTAGGATCATTAGCTTGTTTAATGGCCGCTTCAAGGGTGCGTTTAATATCTGCTGCCTCATGAGCCTCACGCATAGCTAAAGCTCTGTCTGGTCGGGTAGGGCGATCAAACTCACGCTCATGTGGCCGCCAGTCGGCCACAGAAAAACGTCCACCTTGCAAGCCTAGATCTCGGATGATTTCAAAAGCCTTAATCGGGTTGGTAAAATGTCGAACCTCTTTACTGACAGATGCAATGAGTACAGCAACACCGTTACGGGTTTCAAACTCGATTGCAAAAGAGCTGCCAGTTGGTTTTAAGTTGGCATTCAACACACCGCCTGACAGTGCAGCGGAACGTGCCTCACTAAGAGTAAATGTTTTCATGATATTTCCTATGGTTAAAAATCTACGGTTAATTATAAATCGTTAATATGTAGAGTGCAATATGTGGATTTGGCTTTACATAACATCGGTTGCACGAAGCTTGCGTAAGCGCGTTACAGCGTAACGTTAATTTGAAATAGGGCGGTTTTTTGGACTTCTCCACAAAATCTGTGGATATACGTGTGAGTGCTACTAGAACAACAGGCTAAGTGATTGTTTTTACTTGTCATCTTGCTATCTGCTTAATTTAATTGCCTAAATCAACCACTACATACGGATACTTCTTATTTTTAAACAGGGTAGGGTTGTCACTAACAGCCTCCCAAAACTTATTAGGCGACTTAATCTCGGCGGCCACCTGTGCAAGATTTTTCCAGACTACTTGAGCATCGATATTCTTTTTGGCAGCAAGCTGATCAACGGCACCTACAATCATAGAGGTTGGCGTTTCATCAATCAGATGCAGCACTTGACCTTCAAAACCTGGCTTAATTTTTCCAGTCAACATAAACTCTTCCAGCTCTGCTACAGATATGGATGTTTTATAGCTTGTATTGATATTACCAGCTGTCATTCTATTGACAAACTTATACTAAACAAAAAATAGGCACTAAGTTATTTCGGCTATGTGCAATCTGTGGTTGGAATATACAACTTCGTACTAGATAACTTGGATAATGCCTTGGGTTGGAACGGAACTTGACATGGTAATGCGGTTGCATTACCATGCTAAATTATTAGGCAAATTAATTGGAGGCGTTTATGTTAGCCGCCCTTACAACCGAATCCACACTCACTGACCGTTACCAAACCACGGTGCCAGAGACTGTGCGTCGCGCTTTGCATTTAGGTAAGCGAGACAAAATTCTTTACACAATTCGTCCCAATGGAGAAGTTGTGTTGACGCATGCTGGATCCTTTGATAATGATGATCCATTACTCGACCAGTTTTTAACTTTCCTTGCTTCTGACATCGCAAATCATCCCAATAACCTGTATGCCGTTAATACTAACTTTGTACAACATATCCAATCTCTAACCTCAGGCGTTGAGGTTATTCTTGATGAGGCTCTTCAGGATGCGGACGAATGACAGCAGGCAAGTCCGTGCCTCTAGTTATTCATGGATGGACAATTTTTGCCCATCCGCTATTTCTTGGACAGATTGATGCACTAACCAAGCAGGTCGAGGTGTTAAAGCAAAAAGATCCGACAGGGTATGTTAAGAAGAACGCCAGTAAACGGCTGGCGGCAATCAATAATCTGGCGTTCGATATCATCCCGCAGGATCCGGCACGATTAGAATATCGGCAAGGCAATACCCTTGGTAATGACCATAAGCATTGGTTCCGGGCCAAGTTCTATCAACAATACCGGCTATTTTTTCGCTACCACGCATCAAGTAAGGTAGTTGTGTACGCTTGGGTCAATGACGAGAATACCAAGCGAGCCTTCGAGAGCGATGACGATGCGTATCAAGTATTTCGAAAGATGCTGGAAAGTGGACATCCACCAGACGATTGGAATCAGCTTCTAGCTGGGTGTCGGTAAATTATCCAACCAGATCTTGCTCAAAACAGAGCGACTTCCAGTTAATTTTTTTAGTAAGTTCCAACCCTATATTGCAAATAGCCGTCATTTCTTAGTGCCTATTTTTATTCCCACTCCAACGCTGGATAAAGCGTATTCACATTGCGCCTATTGGCAATATCAAATAATTTCCATTGATCACGTTCACTAGCCGCTGCCGTGTTCATGGTCGATTCCATACTTTCACCTTTTTTGATACTGGCACGAATGTCTGTTAACAGCATATTCAGGTAATGCTGAGCATCATTGAGTGCTTCTACCCATTGTTTAGTCACTGGCCCATGCCCGGGCACGACCTGTTTTGCCGGGCTG
>CAMBZE010000041.1 GCA_945872425.1 Methylotenera oryzisoli
TAAAAGAACCATCGCCCATGCAAAAAAAAGAATTAAACGCAAAAAAACTATTTCATCGCTTATTTCAATGCGTTAAGCCGCACTGGATGATGTTTAGTTTCAGTGTGTTAGCGCTGATAGTTTTATCTGCGACCAATACGGGGTTTCTGGCGACGATCAAATTAGTCACAGATGAAGGCTTTGTTTCTGTCGATTCAGATAAACGTAATTTTCTACCACTCATACTGGCGGGCTTATTGTCATTACGGGCATTTTCTGGATTCGTCTCAACTTATACATTACGTTGGGTGGGTCGTCGGGTGGTTGAAAAGCTCAGGCTAGATGCGTTTCACCACTTAATGATTTTGCCAGTGAGTTTTTTTGATGAGCATTCGGTTGGTGTTATTAGCTCTCGAATCACTTTTGATACAGAGCAAATGTACAGCGCTATCACTAAAGTAACGATTAGTTTGGTGAAAGACACTTTGACTATCATTGGGATGCTGGCCTATATGCTATATCTAGATTGGGGCTTGACCTTAATTTTTGCCGGCATGGTGCCTCTGATGGCGCTTTACTTAAAAAAAATGACCCCTAAATTGAGATCTTCCGCTAGGTCAGTTCAACAAACCATGGGGCAGATGTCGCAAGTGATTGAGGAGGCGGTCAGTGGGCAGCGCATCGTTAAAATATTTGGCGGTGAAGACTACGAATATCAGCGTTTTTCACAAGTCGCCGGAGAAAATCGTCGAATGATCATTCGTTTGGGGCGCATCTCTGGCATGAATAGTATGGTTATTGAATTGTTGGCCGCCATGGCATTGGGGCTGGTGGTTTTTTATGCGACGGGAAAGTTTAGTGCGGGTGAATTTGCAGCATTTATAGGCGCATTGTTGATGCTGATTGCCCCTATCAAAAGTTTAACGTCATTAAATGAAGAGCTGCAAGTTGGTCTTGCTGCATCACAAAGTATTTTTAATCTCATTGATACGCCTTCTGAAATGGGCTGTGGACGAATAGAGTTTGGTCGATCTCAAGGGGAGATTGAATTATGTAACGTTAATTTACGTTATGAAAATGCAAAAAGTTCAGCACTAAAAAACTTGAATCTCGTGATTCAAAAAGGCGAAAAAGTGGCATTGGTAGGGCTTTCAGGGGGAGGAAAAACCACTTTAATCAATCTGTTACCCAGATTTTATGAGTTGCAAAATGGGGTCGTTAAAATTGATGGCATTGATACCCGTGACATGACATTGAAAAGCCTGCGGCAACAATTTGGCATGGTAAGCCAAGATGTAACGCTATTTAATGATACGGTATTTAACAATATCGCCTACGGGGCATTAAGAGAGGTAGAGGAGGCGCAAGTGATTGCTGCCGCTAAAGCAGCATATGCTTGGGATTTTATCCAACAACTACCGAACGGCCTGCAAAGTGAAATAGGGGATCGTGGTGTGCGCCTTTCAGGAGGGCAACGTCAAAGATTGGCGATAGCGCGCGCTATTCTAAAGAATGCACCCATTCTTTTGTTAGACGAGGCGACTTCTGCACTTGATACGGAATCTGAACGTCAAGTTCAAGCGGCGCTTGATGAGTTAATGCACAATCGGACCACTATTGTTATTGCCCATCGCTTATCTACGATTGAAAATGCAGACCGTATTTTAGTCATGGATCAAGGCGAAATCATTGAAAGCGGCACTCATGCGGAGCTATTAAAACAAAATGGCCGCTATAAAAAGCTCTACCAAAAACAATTTACTTAAGGAAACACTGATTAAATCCTCATGACCACGCACATGAGGTTTGCGGGATGGAATGCTAGGCAGGCGACGAGGTCAATGGTTATTCCCTTGACGAGGAGCCTAACACAGCAGACCGCTCGCAAACCCTGTGCCCATCAGGGTTGCGATAAATTTGTGTGCTTACTTTGTTGTGCTCCTTGGCTTCGTAGAATAACTACGACCTGCGTCGCACGCCTCGCAATCATCACAAATTTATTCGCAACGTGGCTTATGGTGATTTAATCAGTGCTTCCTTAATTCGTGATTAAGTGATTTGGATATTTTAGCCATCTATTTCATCGCGGCTTTTGTTTGACGATAAGGCTTGGTTTAGCGATAATCGAGGCTAGAGTTTTTCTTAACTTGGCAGTCGTACTTACCAAGTTCCGCAAGTTAGTTATCTGAGTAGAGTATCTAAATTATGAAACAATCCCATTTAGAAGTTGCCGAACGTATCATCGAGAAGAGTCGCCCGACGCGCGCGGCCTATTTACATCGTTTAGATGAAATTGTTAATCGCCCAAGAGGTGCAGACCGATTGGGCTGCGCTAATGTGGCGCACGCCTTCGCGGCCATGCCAGCTAACGACAAGTTGCGTGTGGTAGTGGAAAAAGCACCTAACATCGGCATTGTTACAGCGTATAACGAGATGCTTTCAGCGCACCAGCCGTATGTGAATTATCCGGATATTATTCGTGATGAAGCGCATAAATACGGCGCTACAGTCCAAGTAGCTGGCGGTGTGCCAGCGATGTGCGATGGTATTACACAAGGCGAGCCTGGAATGGAGCTTTCGCTATTTAGTCGCGATACCATTGCCATGAGTACCGCAATTGCACTTTCACATGACGTTTTTGATGCAGCGTTGCTTTTGGGTGTGTGCGATAAAATCGTACCAGGCTTGTTGATTGGCGCATTGCAATTTGGGCACTTGCCCTGTGTATTTGTGCCAGCAGGGCCCATGAGTACTGGGATAGACAACACCACTAAATCTAAAGTGCGTGAGCAATATGCACAAGGTAAGGTGGATCGCCAGGCATTGTTGGCATCCGAATCTGCAGCTTACCATGGTGCAGGCACCTGTACGTTTTATGGTACAGCGAATAGCAATCAAATGCTGATGGAGGCGATGGGTTTGCATGTGCCTGGTGCTGCGTTTGTGCATCCGCACGATAATATGCGCGAATTGCTCACGCGTGAAGCGGTTAAGATGGTGCTGGCAAATACCAAGAAAAATCAATTTACGCCGATTGGTAAATTGGTAGATGAGCATGTCATTGTCAATGCCATGGTGGCTTTGCTTGCGACAGGCGGTTCCACTAATCATCTAATCCATTGGGTGGCTATTGCACGCGCAGCAGGGATTATTATTGATTGGACAGACTTTTATCACTTGGCTAAAACCACCCCTTTATTGGCGAGTGTGTATCCAAACGGTAAAGCCGATGTAAACGAGTTTCAGTCTGCGGGTGGTCCTGCTTTTGTGATTCGCGAGCTGATTGATGCAGGTTATATGTTCCCGGATGTTTTCACTGTCGCTTATGGCGGTTTGCGTGATTATGGCAAATTGCCAGTTAAAGAAGATGGCGCGTTGATATGGAAAGACCTGCCGAAAGAAAGTGGTGACGAAACTATCGTACGTACTGCAGCTTTCCCGTTTAATGAGTCAGGCGGGTTACGTTTGCTTAAAGGCAATTTGGGTCGTAGTGTAATTAAAATTTCAGCGGTGCCGGAAGATCGTCACATCATTGAAGCGCCGGCGATTGTATTCGATGCACAAGAAGAATTGCTGGCCGCATTTGATCGTGGTGAACTGGAAAAAGACTTTGTCGCTGTGGTGCGCTTCCAAGGACCGAAAGCCAACGGTATGCCCGAACTGCACAAACTAACTCCACCACTGGCAGTGTTGCAGAATAAAGGCTTCAGAGTGGCAATTGTGACAGATGGCCGCATGAGTGGTGCATCAGGCAAAATTCCAGCTGCAATCCATCTAACGCCAGAAGCCTCTGCTGGCGGCCCGTTGGCTAAAGTGCGTGATGGCGACATTATTCGTTTAAATTCAACGGTAGGTATGGTTAACGTGCTGGTCGATGAAGATGAATGGGCAGAGCGAGCAGTAGCCGAGCTTCCGGATAGTAAACGTCACAGCAATGCACATGGTTTTGGTCGTGAGTTGTTTGGCGGGATGAGAAGGAATGTGCTGTCGGCTGAAGAAGGCGCAGTTACTTGGTTGTAGTTCGGTTTGAAAACAGCATTTATGCTGCGTTATTTAACCTCACCGTACAAATATGTACTGTCTTCGGTTAAATGCCTTGCCTAAATGTGTTTTGAAACCGAACAGGTTCGTCGAATAGGTTCGATTGTGAAAATTATGAACCTAACAAAAAACTTAAAATTTATTAAATAGGTAGAAAAAATGAGTACATTAGATTTAGCTAACCACGGCCCGGTCATTCCCGTGATCGTCATTAACCGAGTAGAGGACGCTGTGCCAATGGCAGAGGCGTTGCTTGAAGGTGGCATTAGAGTGCTTGAGGTAACATTACGCACCTCATGTGCGTTAGCCGGAATGGAGCAAATAGCCAAGCATGTGCCCGATGCAATTTTGGGCTCTGGTACTGTGCGTAATCTTAAAGATGCACAAGCCTCTAAAGACGTAGGTTGTCAATTTGCGGTGAGCCCAGGCTACACCAGCGAATTGGGTCAGTTTGCACGTAAGATTGGTTTGCCGTTATTGCCCGGTGTTTCTACCGGTTCTGAAATCATGATGGCCAATGCTGATGACTACTATTTCTTGAAACTATTTCCGGCCGTTGCAGTAGGCGGCATCAACTTGCTTAAAGGTTTTTCTGGCCCGTTCGGTGACGTTAAATTCTGCCCAACTGGTGGCGTAACGGTGGAAAGCGCGCCACAATTTTTAGCATTGCCTAACGTGATTGTGTGTGGCGGCACTTGGCTAACACCGGCAGATGCGGTTGCGCGTGGTGATTGGGCGCATATCACTAAACTAGCTAAAGAAGCGAGTGCGATTAAGCCAGCTTAATTTAAGCTGCCACATAACTTGCAAGTTTAACTACACGTTATAATCGGGCTTTGTCGACTAGAAATTGTCTAGCGCAAGGCCCTTTTTATTTGGGCCTCTTTGGTTTAGGAATAAAGTTTGCAAATAGATATAAAGAAATATAAAACCATAGTATTTGATTGCGACGGCGTGGTGTTGGATTCTAATCTAGTAAAAACTGCAGCTTATTTTCGCACTGCAAAAAACTTGGGTGCAACGGATACAGAAGCGCAGGCTTTGGTCGATTATCACGTCAGGCTAGGCGGCATTTCGCGTTATCACAAGTTTGATTATTACTTACGTGAAATTCTGCATCAACCGGTCACCGATGTTGCTATCCAGGCTTTGTTAGATGAATTTTCCCGTGAGTTGGAAGTTGGGTTGATGCAATGTGCTGTCGCAGATGGTTTAGTTGATTTGCGTAAAGCGACCCCACAAGCAAATTGGATGATACTCTCGGGTGGTGATCAGCAGGAAATCCGCACTTTATTTGACAAGCGTAATTTAAGCCATTTTTTTGATGGTGGTCTGTTCGGCAGTCCGGATAATAAAGACACCGTACTGGCACGTGAAAAAACAAACGGGAATTTACATTATCCGGCCTTGTTTGTTGGCGATAGCAAATATGATTTTGAGGCTGCAACCCGTGCAGGATTAGATTTTGTATTTTTGAGCGATTGGACCGAGGTTGCTGATTGGCAAATGTTTTGTCAAGTCAACCAGATTAGAGTTCTTAATAATTTAATGTCATTACTGTAATGCTGGCTTCGCTAATACGGTTTGCGGCTTAATCTGCTTGAGGCACCCCAGTTTGGCGGCCTCATTTTTTAATGGGCATTCCCGTTTAAAGCAAGGGCTACATTCTAAGCATAAATATTCAATGACAGCATCAGGGTGCATTGGAGGCGTGTGTTTCGGGTCTGATGAGCCATAAATAGCGATTAGTTTTTTATCCAGCGCTGCTGCTACGTGCATCAGACCGGAATCATTGCTAATCACGGTATCGCAAAGTGACATTAAATCAATCGCTTCACCGAGTGAGGTTTTGCCACCTAAATCCAGGCAGCGGTTTTGTGTTTGTTGATTGATGGTTGTAGTGACTGGGATGTCTTTCTCTGAGCCGAACAACCAAACTTGCCAGCCTTTGTCGAGCACTGCATTTGCAATTTCAGCATAATATTCAGCTGGCCAGCGTTTAGCCTCACCGTATTCTGCACCTGGGCAGAGGCCTAAAATCTTTGAGTTTGATTGGATGCTCCCAAGCTTTTCGAGTGCAAGTAGTGCATTTTCTTTATTGGATGTAAGCTTTGGAATAGGCGTCGTTATTGGCGAGTTTTGTTCTTTTTTGAGTCCCAGGTTAACAAAGCGCTCTACTGTTTTTACGAGTTTGGTTCTATCCAGCGGGCGAATGTCGTTAATGAGGCCAAAACGCATTTCACCTAAGTAACTGGTGCGTTGTTTAATGCCAGCTGCCCATGGTAATAATGCAGATTTAAACGAGTTGGTCAGAATAATTGCTTGCGTGTAGCCTTGGCTCTTTAAGGTTTTACCAAATTTAATGCGCTCAAAAAAAGCGAGTTGTTTATGTTTGAATGGCAGTGCTATTTTGCCTGAAACTTCAGGCATGCGTTCCAATAATGGCAGCGTCCAGGCGGGGGCAGCAACGTCTATGACGCAGTCAGGATGATTAGTTTTAAGCGTTTTGAACAGGCTTTGTGCGAGCACCATGTCGCCGACCCAGGCCGGACCTAAGATTAAGATTTTTTCTGCAGACATTGGCGCGACAGATCTAGATATTCATCTTTTTGATGATATTACTGGTGCTGCGGCCTGCAACCAAATCAATTAGAGCAATCTCGCCGCCCCAGGATTGCACTTCTTTGCCGCCGACAACTTGTTCAGCAGTGTAATCGCTACCTTTGGCGATGATGTTGGGTTTTATGGCATTGATTAGATTTAAGGGGGTGTCTTCATCAAAAAGAATCACTGCATCAACGGATTCCAATGCGGCAAGTACACGCGCACGGTCATTTTCATTGACCATCGGCCGTGTTGGGCCTTTAAGCTCACTCACTGAGCGGTCAGTATTTAAACCTAGAATCAGTTTGTCCCCACGTTTTTTTGCCGCTTCCAAATAAGTGACGTGACCGGCATGCAGTAAATCAAAGCAGCCGTTGGTAAATACGATTTTTTGATTAGCCTTTTTCCATGATGCTGTTTTTTGTAAAAGTTGCGCTAAGTCACAAACTTTATGCGCCTGTTCCGAGGTTTGTTCGTTGGTGAGCGCATCAATTAGATCGTTTCGGTTAATCGGTACCGTACCGACTTTACCGACCACAACCCCAGCCGCGACATTAGCAAGCTGTAACGCTTCTAGCGAGCTGAGTTCATGCATCAAACCTGCGGCAAGAGTTGCAATCACGGTGTCACCTGCACCTGATACGTCAAATACTTGTTTCGCCATGGCGGGTAATAAATGAGCATGATCGTCAATCAATGAAATGCCTTCTTCACCGCGAGTGACTACCAGAAACTGCAGGTTCAGGTTGTTCTTAAGCGCGGCTGCCTTGTCGATTAAATTGGGGTCGCGTATCGAAGTCATGCAGGCCTCAGCGGCTTCTTTTTTATTCGGCGTGAGTGCCGTTGCATCTTTATATTTGCTGTAATCGTGGCCTTTAGGGTCTACCAGGACGGTGATGTCCTGCGCGTTGCATTGTGAAATAATTTGCTGGCAAATATCCGTGCCCAGTAAACCTTTGGCATAGTCGGACAAAATAACGACAGCCGGTTTGAGTGCAAGTTGCTGCTTAATGGTATCCAATAGCTGTGCATTTTCATCTGCGGTAAACGCCGTGTTGCTCTCCTGATCAAGACGCATCATTTGCTGATGCCCGCCCAGTATGCGTGTTTTGGCAATGGTTGGGCGGAACTTTGAGCGAATAACGTTCGCGGTATTGATGTTAACTTCTGCCATTAAATCCAGAAGAATGGCCGCTTCGCCATCATGGCCTACGCAACCTATGATGTGTGTTTTTATACCGAGTAATGCTAAATTTGCTGCCACATTCGCAGCCCCGCCTGCGCGATCATGTTGGGATTTTAGCAATACAACCGGCACAGGCGCTTCGGGTGAAATGCGGCTTACTTCCCCTATTAGATAACGGTCCAGCATCACATCGCCAATGACGAGTGCATGCTGATTGCGGTTGCCAAAATGTTTAACGGTGTCGAGAAGTTTTTGTTGCATGTGTGGGCTTATCTAAGTTAGGGCAGGGTAGGCCAAAATCAATCGGATTCTAAAATCTCGCACAGCGAATGCCCAACAAATATATGCGCTTCTTGAATGCGTGCAGTGACATTTGATGGGATGACAATGTTGTAGTCGCACAGTGCATTAAGCTTGCCACCTGTGCCGCCGGTGAGCCCAACCGTGGTAGCACCGATTGTTTTTGCGGCTTCAATGGCGCTGACAACATTGGCGCTATTGCCGCTGGTGGTGAGGCCAATGACCAAGTCTTCCGGGCGGCATAAGGCCTCGATCTGACGTGCAAAAACATAGTTGTAGCCGTAGTCGTTGCCTATAGAAGTGAGGATAGACGTGTCCGTTGTGAGCGCGATTGCAGGCAAGCCTTTGCGTTCTTTTTTAAAGCGGCCAACAATTTCAGCTGCAATGTGCTGGCTATCTGCCGCACTGCCACCATTGCCCATGAGTAAAATCTTGCCGCCATTTTTAATGCAGCTCTGCATGGCAATGCCTACATCGCTAATCAAAGGAAAGAGCGGTTCCAATGCATTGAACATCACCATATGGGCGGCGTGTTCGCCTTTGAGATAATCAATATACTTCATCAGCAGTATTTATCCTCTTGCATTAAGTAATTTTGCACGTAGTCTTTAACACCATCTTCCAGACTTGTGAACGGCAAGATATATCCTGCTGCGCGTAGTTTGTTCATATTGGCTTGCGTGAAGTATTGATACTTTCCTTGCAAATCTTGTGGCATATCAACATAAGTAATGTGGGGTTCGCACCCCATGCTGGTCATAACAGCGATTGCCAAATCCTTAAAACTGCGTGCTAGACCGGTGCCAACATTATAAATGCCACTGGGTGCCGGTTTAATTAAAGACGCATTCATGAAATGTACAACGACAGCAGCAGCGTCTTTGACATAAACAAAATCACGCATCTGCATGCCGTCCTCTACACCGGTTTTGGTGCCTTTAAACAGCTTCATGGTGCCAGTGTGGCTGAACTGGTTGAAAGTGTGAAGCGCCACACTCGCCATGCGTTCTTTATGATATTCATTCGAGCCGTACACATTAAAAAATTTGAATCCTGCCCAGCTTGGCGGAGTAGGTAAGCCATGATCTATCTGGCGCAATACCCATTGATCAAAAAAGTGTTTGGAATAGCCGTAACCATTGAGTGGGCGCAGATTGTTAATGTCGGCATCGTTATAGCCCAGGTTGCCATCGCCGTAAGTCGCCGCAGAGCTGGCATAAAAGAACGGCACTTTGTGCTCGGCGCACCATGTCCATAGGTTCTGTGAGTAGTGTATGTTGGCTTCTACCAATTTATTGAAATCACGTTCAGTGGTGGCGCTAATCGCCCCCATATGGATGATGGCTTCAATATCATCGCGATTTTCCAGCCAAGGCATCAGCTGGTCTTTGTCCAAATACTGGGCATATTCACGATGGACAAGGTTTTGCCATTGGTTTTCGTGTGTAATGCTATCCACAATAACCAAATCATCGCGCCCAAGTCTTGTATTGAGATGCCAGGCGATAATAGACCCTATCATGCCGGCGCCACCAGTAATCACTATCATTTATTGCAGCCTAAAAACATTATTTATTGCCGACGCATAAAGTACGCGTGCTGACATTAAAGCTTGTTAAGAAATTGAGTGTGAAAGTATAACCCTTATTGGTCGGCACCTAAACTTTGTGCCCGTAATTTTGTCATTTCCGCTGATTCCTTAGCATGAACGCTATCCCATTCGGCAGTCACCCAGCCGTGCAGGTTTTCGAGAGCAATTGTTGTCATGGCATGTATCCAAGCCCCATTTTCATTCAGCGCCGGAATGTATTCGTATTCACCACCGCCGTTACTTTGGAATATGTGTTTTCCTTCTATCGCGATTTCTTCTAGTGTTTCCAGGCAATCGCTGGAAAAGCCTGGGCAAATGACGTCAATGCGTTTAGTTTTGGCTTGACCTAACGTCTCAAGGATGTTTGATAAATAAGGTTTAAGCCACTCTTGTTTGCCAAAGCGCGATTGAAATGCTATCAAAAAATCATTCTTACCAAGTTCCAGAGCTTCCGCCAAAAGTCGCGCCGTTTTGTGGCATTCGCAGTGATAGGGATCGCCTTTTAATAGATGAAACTTAGGTACACCATGAAAGCTCATCACTAATTTATCTGGTTTGCCGTTGATGCGCCAATGCTCACACACGCTTTGTGCCAAGGCTGAAATGTAAGCCGGGTGGTCGTGATAATGCTTAATGGTGCGAATCGCGGGCACGTTACGCGTTTTGAGTAATATACGCCACACTGCATCTAGCGCACTGGCCGTGCTACTGGCGGCATATTGTGGGTAAAGAGGGAACACCAAAATACGGTCACAGTGTTGCGTTTTCAGTTTTTCAATCGCTGTCGCTATTGATGGATTGCCGTAACGCATGCCCAATTCAACAACAAACGGCGATTTGATTTTTTGCTCTAAACAGTCACGTAGTAGCTGTGCCTGTTTTTGCGCATGCACCAAGAGCGGTGAGCCCTCTTTGGTCCAAACCGTGGCGTATTTTTTAGCGGACTTTTTGGGGCGAATAAGTAAAATAATACAGTTCAAAATTAACCACCAAATAGCGCGCGGAATTTCCACAACACGTGAATCACTTAAAAATTGGCGCAGATAAGGTCGCAGAGCACCGGCTGTGGGCGCATCCGGCGTACCTAAGTTGACGAGCAAAATGCCTACTTTAAGTTGGTCGCCGTGCTCGTATTTAGGTTCTGGGATGTAAGTCATTATTTAGTCGTTAGTTAGAGGTGGAAAACATTTAATTGGTTGAAAGCGCATTGGAAAGCAGTTTTGCTGTGATATCCACGATAGGTATAACCCGCTCATAGGCCATTCTTGTCGGGCCAATCACGCCTAGTGTTCCTACCACTTGCCCATCCGCTTCATATGGCGCGGTAATCATACTGCATTCATCCAAAGGTAAGTAACCACTTTCGCCACCGATAAAAACCTGGATACCTTCGGCACGCTGGCTATTGTCCAGCAATTGCATCAAGCTGGTGCGGCATTCAAAAATCTCAAACAGTTTACGCAGGCTGGCAACATTGGTGGATAAATCATTTACCTGCAATAAATTACGCTCACCGGCAATGACTACGCCATCCTGATCTGCCGTTTTGTTGCTGGCTTCGAGTGCGGCAGTCATCAATTGATTCATCTCGGTTTGCATTTGCTTGAGTTCAGTGTGTAACTTTTGTTGCGCCTCTTCAAATGTTTGCCCGGAAAAATTTGTATTGAAGTAATTGCTGGCTTGCGTCAACTCGCTGGCAGGGTAATATTTTTCTGTGACGATGATGCGGTTTTGCACATTGCCATCACTGGTTACAATAATGACCAGAATTTTTTTATCGGATAGCGTCAGAAATTCCAAGTGCTTAAAAGTAATGCGTTTACGTTTTGGAGTCATTACCACGCCCGCAAATTGCGTGAGTTGCGACAGCATGTCGGCAGCGTTCGCAATAAGCTCACTGGGGTTGGGTGACAGCAAGCCACTTTTAAGTTGCTGCATAGTTTGCATTGCCAGCGGTTGCACGGTAAGCAAGGAATCTACAAACAGCCGATAGCCTTTTTGTGTGGGAATGCGTCCGGCTGAAGTGTGTGGGCTGGCAATGAACCCCAGTTGCTCTAGGTCGCTCATTACATTACGAATGGTGGCGGCACTAACATCCAGGCCAGAGTGTTGCAACAGCGTTCGTGAACCAATTGGCTGACCATCACTGATGTAATGTTCAACTAGGGTTTTAAGTAATATTTGTGCGCGTTTATCCATTGAAAGCATCCATGCCTTGAATTATCAAGTAGTTGCGCTTTTTAGGCAATGTTATTGCAAATTGCATTAAGGAAGCACTGATTAAATCACCATGAGCCACGTTGCGAATAAATTTGTGATGATTGCG
>CAMBZE010000042.1 GCA_945872425.1 Methylotenera oryzisoli
ACGTTGGGCCTCTTACAGCACCGTGATTACGGTTGACAATTCGTAGCCATACGGCTACAGTGACTCCATGATAGAAGTTCGGAAAACTGACGTATTCGTTCAATGGCTCGATGCCCTGAGCGATATTCAGGCGCGTGCGCGAATTCAAGCTAGGATTGAGCGCTTGGGTGCCGGAAATCCGGGCGATGTCGAACCTGTTGGCGAAGGTGTCTCCGAGTTGCGAATCAACTACGGCCCCGGTTATCGGGTGTATTTCAAGCAGCGCGGACAGGAACTGATCATTCTCTTGGCTGGTGGGAATAAGAGTACCCAAGCCAAAGATATTAAAGCCGCATTGCGCCTCGCGCGGAACCTTTCGGAGTAGTTGCCATGACCAAAATTACCACCACTCGTTACGATGTCGCAGAACACCTACGCACTCAGGAAGAAATGGCCGCCTATCTCGAAGCTTGCTTCGAAGAGGCCGCTGGAGACGCGGCCTTTATTGCCAAGGCACTGGGTGACATTGCCCGCGCAAAAGGCATGACACAGGTTGCTCGCGATGCCGGTCTATCCCGCGAAAGCCTTTACAAAGCTCTCTCTGGTGAGCGCGTCCCTGCGTTCGACACCATCCTCAAGGTTGTCGGTGCTCTTGGGCTGAAACTGCATGCTGGAGCCAGCTACACATGTAACCAAGTGGCCCAACCCGGCGTTCCAGGCGACCTTGCGCATAAAGCCGCGCAAGTAGCCTGAACTCTACGTTAGGCATAAAGCAAATAGTGGCTTAAAATAAAGTACGCTTTTTATTGAAAGGTCAGTTATGGAACTTACTGCGATATTAACTCCGGCTATTGAGGGCGGCTTTGTGGCCTTAAACCCAGAAACGGGAACCACTACTCAAGGTGAAACTGTCGAAGAGGCGCTTTTCAATCTTCGCGAAGCAACAGAGTTATTTTTGGAAGAGTTTCCTGTTCATATTGGTGGGCGCTCCTTGCTCACCACATTCCAAATTCCAGCACATGCCTAGCCTGCCCTTGGTTTCTGGGGCAGAGGCAGTTCGCGCACTGAAAAGTCTTGGTTTTGTTGTCGCTAGACAGCGCGGTAGTCATATTGTCATGCGTAAAGGCTCTCAAGGTTGTGTAGTGCCGAATCACAAAGAAATTAAAATCGGCACTCTTGGTGGGCTACTCAAACAAGCTGGTGTATCCGTTGAAGATTTCATCGCCGCACTCAATGCCTAACCCATCCATCAAGCGGGACGCGCTAAAGCGTGCCCCTTACGTCAAACGTTAGGCTTCTTAACAAACAGACATCTAAAAATGTTATGATTTAATTGTGGCTCCTACCGTTTTCCGTGATGGCTCTTTTCGCTTCTTTTTCTTTTCTCGTGAGGAGCCTCGCATTCATATACATGTATCTCACACTGATGGTGAGGCAAAGTATTGGATTGAGCCAAAAATTGAGCTTGCTATGAACCAAGGGCTTTCGCAAAAGCAACTTAATGAGGCATTGTCATTGGTTGAGCGGCATCACAAGGAGATACTAAATGCTTGGCGTACCCACTTCGGAAATTGAGGTTTCTTTAGCCTCAAACAAAGGCTTCTGGTTATTGCTAGACGCAGAGGAGCTATTTGTACCTTTCTCTGAGTTTCCATGGTTTCAACGAGCCACTATTGAAGCAGTCACGACTATTGAAAAGCCTTCATCTAATCATCTTTATTGGCCTTTGCTTGATATTGATTTGTCAGTAGAGTCTATTCGCAACCCTAGCGCATTCCCCTTGCTCTCCAAAGCCTAACCCATCGGTCAAGCAGGACGCGCTACTGCGCGCCCCTTATGTCAAACATTAACCCCACCACCCCTTTCTAGAAGGAATTGTCATGAAATCGTGTAAATTAAGCTGGTTGTTGGTCGCAATGCTGTCAATGATTGTGGCTGTGTTTACCTACAAATTTACCGTAGGGGAAGTTAAACCCTCTGATGATGGGCGATTGGCAGTTCAACTGAGTAAAGACGAACGCAATGCCTTATTACTTGAAATGCGCACTTGGTTACAAAACTCACAGGGCATGTTGGCAGCTGTGTCTGCGCAAGATTTTGCAACTGTGGCTAATTTAGCAAAATCATCTGGAATGGCAGCGGAGGCGGAAACTCCGGGGTCGTTGTTTAGAAAGATTCCTGTTGAAATGAAAAAACTAGGCTTTGATACACGGCAAAAATTCGATGAGATTGCCATTGACGCTGAAAAACTGAAAGATAGTCAACACACCATCAAGCAGATAAGCACGGCGATGAATAACTGTGTTGCCTGTCATGCAACTTACCGTTTCGTTGATATAACAAGCCGTTAGCCGCAGAAACACCATGTGGCAATACGCGCTTAAAATCATTCTTTCTGCTGTAGTGCTGGTGGCTGTCGCCGAGATTGCCAAGCGCAGCTCTTTTTGGGGTGCAGCTTTAGCTTCTTTGCCGCTCACCTCACTTTTAGCTTTTATTTGGCTGTATATTGATACTGGTGATACCGAGCGGGTTTTGGCATTGTCTCAAAACATTTTCTGGTTGGTGTTGCCTTCGCTGATTTTGTTCATTGCGCTGCCTTTGTTGTTACGCGGTGGTTTGAATTTTTGGCTAAGTTTAGCCATTTCCTGTTTAGCCACGGCTGCGGCCTATTTCGGCATGGTAAAGCTACTGAGCGCGCTCGGGGTTCCCTATGACTAACTGCTTTTTACAGGTGAATGATTGTGAAGAATTAAAAGTTAGGTAGAATCATGTCTCGATTCAATTGATGTTAGCTCCCCATGTTTGTTCACCCACAGTTCGACCCCATCGCAATTCATCTCGGCTCCTTTGGCATTCATTGGTATGGCTTGATGTACTTGATTGGGTTTTTGGCATTTTTAGCGTTAGGTAAATGGCAAATCAGCCATCGTAAATGGCATGGCTGGACGATTCCAATGTTGGATGATGCCTTGTTTTTTGGGGCGCTTGGGGTGATTTTAGGCGGCCGCTTGGGTTATGTACTGTTTTACCAATTTGGATATTTTGTACAACACCCTGCCGAAATTTTAGCCGTATGGCAAGGTGGCATGAGCTTTCATGGTGGCTTTTTAGGCGTGTTGGTTGCCATGTGGTTATTTGCTCGCAAATATCACCTTAAATGGCTGGGGATTATGGATTTTGTGGCACCGTTAGTGCCAATTGGCTTGGGTGCCGGGCGCATGGGTAACTTCATCAATGCCGAGCTTTGGGGACGGGTAACCAATGCTAACTACGGCATGGTGTTCCCTAAAGTCGATACTTTATTACGCCATCCATCGCAGCTTTACGAATTTACGCTGGAAGGCATTGCGCTCTTTCTAATCCTCTGGATCTACGCTGCAAAACCACGTGCTACAGGTGCGATTTCCGGGCTGTTTTTAATGGGCTATGGCGGCTTCAGATTTTTAGTGGAATATACGCGCGAACCCGATGATTACTTAGGGTTGTTATCAATGGGCTTAAGCATGGGGCAATGGTTAAGCTTACCCATGGTGCTCATTGGTGTTGTGATGTTTATTTTCAGTCAAAAACGCAAAACCTAGTGCGCGCGCATCGACCTGATAATCAACAGCAGCGTTTTATGCCTTTCCATTTACCGTCTTGCCACAACTTAAAAAACGCTTTACGTGACAGTGGCGGCGGGGCATCTACGGTTGCCTGATGAAATTCGGCATGATGCTTGAGATATTGCTCATAAGCATCATCCCCTGATAAATGGCGTAAAAAACACCACAGTTTTTTCAATCGATTAAGCATCAATCTCTCACCCAATTTTCAACCAATCGGCTTGGCTCATGTGGTACTTCAGATAACTTCAGCACCGGCTTGCCGCCCAAGTGGCGCGCGCATAAGCGCAACATATCAATAATGACCACCCACAGCACAACCACAAAGAATAACGTCAGGTATGCGTCCAGATGCTGATTAAATATCAGCTGGGGCGCTACCGCTGCTTTATCAGCCGGTAACACGCCGGCCGCTAATTTTGTTGCCATATCCTCTGCCGCCGCAAAAAAACCCACTCGAATATCTGCGCTAAAAATTTTCTGGTAAGCCGCTGTGGTGGTAATCGTCACCAGCCACGCCAACGGCAAACCCGTCACCCATGCATATCTCAACTTGCCCGATTTTACTAAAATCCCCGTGGCTACACATAAGGCAATTGCCGCCAGCATTTGGTTCGCAATACCAAACAATGGCCATAAAATATTGACGCCACCGTTAGGGTCTATTACCCCTATATATAAAAAATAGCCCCACCCTGCCACCACTAAACTGCTGGTAAAAATCACTGACGGCATGTATGAAGTTTCACCCAGTTTTTTGTTGAAGTTACCCAGCATGTCCTGCAACATAAAACGGCCGACACGCGTACCGGCATCGAGTGTGGTGAGAATAAAAATCGCCTCGAACATGATGGCAAAGTGATACCACAAGGCCAGCAGGTGTTTGCCAAATGCGCTGCCAAATATGCTCGCCATACCCACCGCCAAGCTAGGCGCGCCGCCGGTGCGGGCAAATAAGGTGCTTTCTCCCATGTCATGGGCGAGTTGCTGCATTTGCTCTACCGTGACGGCAAAACCCCAGCTATTGATTTTAGCGACCGCATCAACCGCCTCTTTACCCACCACCCCCGCTGGGCTGTTAATAGCAAAGAACACGCCAGGCTCTAACACGGTGGCGGCGATCATGGCCATAATCGCCACAAAGCTTTCCAGCAACATGCCGCCGTAGCCTATCATGCGAATATCACGCTCGTTGCTGAGTAGCTTAGGCGTAGTGCCTGATGCTATCAGCGCATGAAAGCCGGAAATCGCGCCGCAAGCGATGGTAATAAACACGAACGGAAACAGCTTGCCGCCAAAAATCGGCCCGGTACCATCCACAAACTGCGTAACGGCGGGCATGTGTATCTCCGGGCGCAAAATCACGATGGCAATCGCCAATAATAAAATCGTGCCTAACTTCATAAAGGTAGATAAGTAATCACGCGGCGCGAGTAGCAACCACACCGGCAATACAGCCGCGGCAAAGCCATACACAATAATCGCATAGGCCAAGGGCAAGCCGTCATGATCAAACAGTGTGCGCAACGTCTCGTGGTGGTCTATCCAGCCACCCGCCAACACAGAAAGCAATAGCAACACGACCCCGATTAATGAAGCTTCCAGTACTCGTCCTGGGCGAATGTTGCGCATATAAATGCCGACTATCATCGCAATGGGAATGGTCGCCGCCACGGTTGAAGTTGCCCATGGGCTGTGTTTCATGGCATTGACGACCACTAAGCCCAGTACGGCAATCAAAATAATCATGATTAAGAACGTACCAATCAGCGCAGCCGTGCCACCCACTGCACCAATTTCATCACGCGCCATTTGCCCCAAGCTGCGCCCATTGCGACGGGTAGAGAAAAATAGCGTGACCATATCTTGCACAGCACCGCCCAACACTGCACCAATTAAAATCCACAACGTGCCTGGCAAATAACCAAACTGGGCCGCTAACGTAGGCCCAATCAGCGGCCCTGGCCCTGCAATGGCAGCAAAATGGTGGCCAAATACAATCCATTTATTGGTGGGAATAAAGTCTCTGCCGTTATCTAAACGCTCTGCCGGCGTGGCGCGGGTTTCATCAACCACCAATACCTTTGCCGCAATCCAGGCCGCATAAAAACGATAAGCAATGGCATAAATACACACCGCAGCGGTAATAAGCCAAAGCGCATTGATGCTTTCGCCACGATTAAGGGCAATGCCTGCCACTGCAAATGCACCTAAAAGCGCAATAGCAACCCAGAGCATTATTTTTAAGTTTTTATTCATGAAAAATCTCACATTTAGCGTATTTCATAAGCACTAAAACAACCACCAGCCAATCCAAACAGCTGAAACTTGCACCACCAATCCCAAAACAACCAGGCGGAAAAACTCCTTACCACCTGTCACTGCCGCCGTTATTACCTTGGAAATTGCATTGGCTGAAAATGCAACCAGTATCGGGATAGCTGCGCTGGTGGGCGAGAGTTTACTTGCAGCGGCCAAAGATGCAACAGAAATGGCAGAAGCATGAACATCAGCCAGTCCAGCCACGCCTGATGCAGCAACCAACCCGGCCTGCCCAAACCACGCTTTGAGCGCGGCTGAAGCAATCAGCACTACTGCAATCACAAAAGCGAGTGTTAGCGCCGTTTTTACACTAAAAGACCTATTAGGTTTACTCATTTCCATGCCATTTTGATGAAATGAATTCAGCGTTATTACCAATCCGTAGGTCGCAATCGACACCCCACCAAAAACCAAGGGCATCATCAACTCGCGTAGTGTGGGTGGATGTATTGCCGCGAGCAACATAGCAAGTTGCAAAATGGTCGATAAACTCGATAGCGTAGCTCCTGCAACTGCCGCACCCATTAAATCCGGCGATTTGCGGACACGCTCACCCATTGCACCGATGGTTGCAATGCTGGAAATAAATCCTGAAACCAACCCAACAAGCGGCAACCCGGTTCGGCTGCCAAGCAAACGTAGTGCAAGATGACCCAATGCCCCAATAAACATCACCAAAATTACAATCAGCCATAAATTTCGTGGGTTAATCGCATCAAATGGTCCAACCAGCGCATTAGGAACAAGAGGTAAAATGATCAGCGTAGCAGCAGCGATAATTAAAAAATCAATCATTTCATCTTTTGTTACCACCCCGCGCACAAAGCCGTGAATGGGCTCTTTTGCTGCAAGTAGTATTACGGCTGCCACTGCCAGGCCAGCGGCTAACGAAGCCGCACTCATTGCTAACCCGCCTAAAATTACAGTAAATATAAGACTGATTTCAGTTGTCAGGCCTGGGTCATCATCTTTTCTGACAAAATAAGCGGTCGCCACAAAAATCGTCACACAAATAAGCGAAACAATCAGCAACCAAAAATTAACTGATGTACTTACAGCCCCCAGCAGCGCCGCCATGGTAAAAGTACGCACCCCCGCAATCGAGTCATCGCCGCCATCACCTTTGCTGCGCTCCCGCTCGGCACCAATCAGCAAACCAATACCTAAGGCTACTGCCAGGTTAAGCCAGAGGGAGTTATCTATTACCATAGAGATTTCCTATTACGCGAATTTAACATTTACAACAATCCTCGCTCAGCAAAAGACAGGGTTTGATTACCCGCCACGATAAAATGATCCAACACGCGTACATCCAGCAGATCCAGAGCTTGTTTTAATTGCTTGGTGAGCAGCTCGTCCGCCGCGCTTTGCTGCGCAACGCCTGATGGGTGATTATGTGCAAAAATCACACTGGCGGCATTGTGATGTATGGCGCGCTTTACCACCTCTCGCGGATAAACGCTCGTTTGTGTGAGCGTACCACTAAACAATTCCTCTGTGGCATGCAGGCGATTTTGTGCATCTAAAAACATCACCAGAAACACTTCCCGCGTAAGTGCGCCTAATCTGAGCACTAAATAATCACGCACTTGTTGTGGCGATTTAAAAATATCACGTTGCTGCAACTGCTCATTCAAGGCACGCCGACTCATTTCGAAAATCGCCTGTAGCTGCGCATATTTACTACTGCCTATGCCATGCACTTGGCTAAGTTCACTTTCTGTAGCGGCAAATATACCGTTGAGGCTGCCAAACTGATTGAGTAAGTCACGCGCTAAATCAACCGCACTTTTACCCACAACCCCTACGCGTAAAAATATGGCGAGCAACTCTGCATCAGACAAAGCCTCTGCGCCAAGCTCAATCAGCTTTTCACGTGGACGCTCCGCTGCTGGCCAATCGGTTATCGCCATTATTTTAATCCGCCTATCTCACGCACTGTTTTTCAGCCCCTGTTTAAAGTATGCTCCGCTGTTGCTAACATCAATCTTTCACAAGTGTTTGCCAGTAGAAAATCTGGGTTAAAATGAAAGCATTACATAAATATGCCTTAATGTTCACAATTATGCAAAAAAACAAATCCATTGTACTCGGCATCACGGGCGGCATCGCAGCTTATAAAGCGGCAGAACTAGTACGCCTGCTCGTTAAAGCCAACATAGATGTTCAAGTAGTCATGACAGAAGCTGCTTGCCAGTTTATTACACCCGTCACCATGCAAGCCTTGTCCGGCAAGCCTGTATTCACTGGCATGTGGGATACCTCTATCCCTAACGGCATGCCACACATTGAATTAAGCCGTACCGCTGATGCCATTGTCATCGCCCCCGCCAGCGCAGACTTTATTGCAAAACTGGTGCAAGGCCGAGCCGACGATTTACTCTCCACTTTGTGTTTAGCTAGGGATTGCCCGCTGCTGGTTGCCCCCGCGATGAACAAACAAATGTGGGAAAATCCAGCCACACAGCGCAACATTGCACAGCTCACTGCCGACGGCATTAGCGTTCTCGGACCAGATAGCGGCGAACAAGCCTGCGGTGAAACTGGCTTGGGCCGTATGCTAGAAGCCGACGCCTTGCTCAGGTTAGTAAACGCACACTTTACCCCTAAACTATTGGCCGGCAAGCGCGTGCTGATTACTGCCGGTGCAACTTTAGAAATGATAGACCCGGTGCGTGCCATCACCAATTTAAGCAGTGGCAAAATGGGCTACGCGATAGCCCAAGTAGCGGCCGACATGGGCGCAATGGTGACCTTGGTGAGCGGTGCCAGCGCATTGAATGTGCCTGACTCGGTGAATACCATCAAGGTCACCAGTAGCGATGCCATGTATAAGGCGGTGATGGGGCAAGTAGGCAATCAAGATATTTTTATCAGCGTAGCAGCGGTGGCCGATTACCGCCCCAGTGCCCCGCACGCCGAAAAAATCAAGAAGAGCAACGCCAGCTTAACGCTAGCACTCAGCCCCAACAAAGACATATTGGCCGAGGTCGCCAGCCTGCCTAAAGCGCCATTCTGCGTGGGCTTTGCCGCCGAAACAGAAAAGCTATTGGATCACGCTGAAGCCAAACGCCAAGCAAAAAAATTGCCACTCATGGTGGCGAATTTAGTCAGCGATGCCATGGGCGATGACGACAACACGGTGACGCTGCTAGACAAAAATGGCGCGCATCCCTTAGAACGCGCGCCAAAAAGTGTGATTGCCGAGTTGCTGTTAAAGCATGTGGTGAGCATGCTTTAACTTAATCGATTATTTGAAGCTGTAGCTAGCGTTTAAACCTAACAACCAATTGCGACCTGGTGCCGGCTCGTAAAATCGTTGATTACCATCAGCCACGCGAATGGATCCGACATAATTCTTATCAAATACATTCTCTACACGAACGAATTCCGAGAAATTCCAATTATTAAGATTTTGCTTAAATCCACCACGCCAGTTGAAAACGGTGTAGTTTTCGGCTTGACCATCTGCTACATTAAAACTCACATTACTTTCGCTTGTCTTACGCATTTCTAAAGCAGTATTAAAGCCTGTTACTTGATGCTTCCAAGAGACCTCACCGTACAAGTTATATCTATATGTTCCTGGAATTTTGCTACCCGCTGCAATTGTTTCAAAATCACCTGCTGTGCCATATCGACAAGATGAGCCGTTAGGAAACGGCGTAATACAGGCACTAAATGCCTCTGTAAATTTGGCATCTAACAGGGTGTAAGCCAAATACAAACGCACATCATTAGCGAATTGACTATCCATACTAAATTCTAAACCCTTACGTTCTGATGAAGGAACGTTGCGATAAGTCGTTCTCCCTCCTTGCGAGGTAGCCACAACGATTTCATCTGTAGTGTCAATTTTAAATAAGGATACGTTGACTAAAGTATTGTCTCCAATAAAGGCTTTTGCGCCCATTTCGTATTGATTACTTTTAGCTGGTTTAAGTGCTAAATTTAATCCAGATATATTGTAATCTGGGTTATAAGCCATCTCTACAAACGTTGGCGTTTCAAAACTTTGACCTGCATTTGCAAAAAAGTTAATTTTATCGTTGTATTTAAAGACAGCACCAATGACGGGCGTAGTTTCTGTAAAAGTTACTGAGCCACTGTCATCGCCATTACCAGTAGCAATGTATCTATCCTTCATTTTGAAAGCAACACGACTGTGCCGCAACCCGCCACTCAATGACAGTTTTGAATACACATCCCATGAGGCTTGAGCATATTGATCAAAATTATTAAGATCATTAGTCTCATCACGCCTTAAGCTACCTTTAACTCCGCAAATCCGACCTGACGCTCCACAAGTGGTACCAGAACCTGATGTGAAGTTTTCATAACCGGTACGCTCATCACTCATTTCGTCGTAATTAAAGCCCAGCGTTAGATTAAATGGTTTACTAGCCAATTCTCCTTGGTGTATCCAACGGGCATCGACACCGCCAAAACTGCGATCGATTACCGCAACCCCCCCGCCATTTCTCTCAAACCCTGGTGATGTTGTTTGTGCTGCAATAGACACAGACTGATATTGCTCGTTGTCTCGCTGGCCGTAATATGTCATTACTCGCAAGGCATCATTCTCACTCAATTTATGTTCTAAAATAGCACCTATCTGTTCATGACTGCGGGTTACTCGCGTATTAAAAGTCTCAGAATTCGTTCCAGCTTGCCTGCGGTTTGTTTGTAGTTGGGTTGCATCTAAACCCTGCGGGTCCAAATTGTTCGGCTGATCCAAGCCAGTGGCAACCAAACTAAGTTTGGTATCTTCACTAAGCTTAAAATTAATTTTTGCATGAACCGTATCGCGGCGAGTAGTCGATTGAGCACGATAGCCATCACTGCTATAGGTATTAGCATTGATCACGTAGTCAAAACCTTCACCGCTGTCACTAAAAGTTAAACTTTCTCTATCGGTGTTATAACTACCAAATGTCACGCCACCTGTGAGTGTTGGATCCGCTTCACCATCTTTAGTAAAAATTTGCACCACGCCACCTGATGAGTTGCCGTAAAGCGCGGAGAATGGACCGCGCAAATACTCTACTCTTTCAGCGGTATCCAAATTAAACGTCCCTGTCTGACCCTGGCCATCTGGCATGGTCATAGGAATACCATCAGCATAAAGGCGCACACCTCGGACACCAAAAGCCGAACGTGCACCAAAACCGCGAATTTGAATAGCTAAATCCTGTGCAGGATTGTTACGATTGTTAATTACAACACCTGGGACACGGCTAGATGATTCAGACAAGTTAACTTTAAGTTGCCCCTCTTGAATTTCCTCAGCGCCTGTAACATCAATCGACATAGGCAAATCAAAACTGTTTTGCTCAATACGCGTACCAGTCACCACAACAGGCGCAATAAGCACACTATTCGCCTCCGTAACATCAGCCAAGGCCGAACCAGCAACACTCAACAACCCAGTAAAAGCAAGCATGCTTTTTATTTTATTTAGTTTAAATACTTGCATATCCATTCCCTTTTATCCCTTTTACAAATTTTTTGGCAATGATACGCACCCGAACCAAAGTAATCCATAGTGATTTTCTTGATTATTTAGTGTTTAATGACACATTATCTTTAAACTCATAGAAATATCATGTCCATTCTCATCGACTTAAAAATTCTAGACGACCGCATTCGTAGTCAATTTCCAACCTATGCCACACCCGGTTCTGCTGGCCTGGATTTACGTGCTTGCATTGAGTCTGCTATCATCTTGCAGCCAGGCGAAACCACACTCATCCC
>CAMBZE010000043.1 GCA_945872425.1 Methylotenera oryzisoli
GTGACCTAATAAAATCTGCTGATCTTGAATTGTGCAGCTAATAGCCATGCCACGAGAGGCAATGCTTGCAATCTCCTGTGTATCCGGCAGATTAATCACAGTAAGATTATTCAGTTTTAATAGTGCTTTGCTGTTTTGATCCCACCACATATCAGCAACGCGACCGCCATATAACACGACAGCAACCTGATCGGCTCGACCGCAGGCTTTGCGTATTTCCCGTTCATCGGGCAGGCCTACATCTATCCATAACTGAATGGCACCCGTAAGGTCTTTTTGCCATAAATCTGGCTCTTCATCATCGCTTAAGCCCTTGCCGAAGAGCAGCGCCTCGTTGGCATACAGCGCAAATGCAATCAGGCGCACCATTAGACGTTCATCGGTTTCGGAAGGGTGTCTGGCTGCCGTCAGGCTGTGCTGTGCGTAGTAATTGCGATCCATATCTGCAATTTGCAGATCGATTTTATATATGGTGGATTTGATAGCCATGATTGTTATTGACAGCTTTTCCTAAAATGCATTGTAGTGAATGCATTATACATACACTGCTTAGCTTATATTGCGTGGCTTAACAAGGTTGTTCTAGTTTCTGTTAAGCTTTCATTCTTTCAAATTTGCAAAGTATCATCATGGCCCAGTATGTAATGTCGATGCTCCGCGTGAGCAAAATCGTTCCTCCAAAAAAGACCATCATTAAAGATATTTCCTTGTCTTTTTTTCCGGGTGCCAAAATTGGTTTGCTGGGTTTGAATGGCTCGGGTAAATCTACGGTGCTACGCATTATGGCGGGTGTGGATAAAGAGTTTGAGGGTGAAGTGCAGTGGCAACCCAATATGACCATAGGCTATTTGCCGCAAGAACCGCAATTGGATGCAGATAAAACTGTGCGTGAAGAAGTCGAATCAGGCATGGGTGAAGTGATGCAAGCGCAAGCCAATTTAGAAGCGGTGTATGCCGCTTATGCAGAGCCGGATGCGGATTTTGATAAGTTGGCTGAAGAACAAGCCAAGTATGAAAATATTATTGCGGCAAGTGGTGCTGATTTAAGCACGCAACTGGAAATTGCCGCTGATGCGTTACGCTTGCCGGCTTGGGACGCTAAAATCGGCCCACTTTCAGGGGGTGAAAAGCGCCGTGTGGCTTTATGTAAACTGTTGCTATCGAAGCCTGACATGCTTTTACTGGACGAACCAACCAACCATTTGGATGCAGAATCGGTGGAGTGGCTAGAACAGTTTTTGGTGCGCTTTCCCGGTACGGTAGTTGCGGTGACACATGATCGATACTTTCTGGATAATGCGGCAGAATGGATTTTAGAGTTAGACCGTGGCCATGGTATTCCATGGAAAGGTAACTATTCAAGCTGGCTGGAACAGAAAGAGGCTCGTTTAGCGCAGGAGGAATCTCAGGAATCGGCGCGTCGTAAAGCCTTGCACACCGAGCTGGATTGGGTGCGCCAAAATCCTAAAGCGCGTCAAGCCAAAAGTAAGGCGCGTATCGCTCGTTATGAAGAGCTGGCTAGTGCCGAATACCAGAAACGCAATGAAACGCAGGAGATTTTTATCCCTGCTGGTGAGCGCTTGGGTGACCAGGTGATTGAATTTAATGGTGTGAGCAAAGCGTTTAATGACCGTCTGCTGATTGATAATTTGAGCTTTAGTATCCCTGCCGGTGCGATTGTGGGCATTATTGGCCCGAACGGCGCGGGTAAATCGACCTTGTTCAAGATGATTACGGGCAAAGAGCAGCCCGATAACGGTGAAGTGAAAATCGGTCAAACAGTAAAACTTGCTTATGTAGATCAAAGCCGTGATGCGCTCAGTAACGATAAAACGGTGTTCGATGAAATTTCGGGCGGCTCGGATATTTTAACCGTGGGTCGTTATGAAACACCATCACGCGCTTACATTGGCCGTTTTAATTTTAAAGGTGGCGACCAACAGAAAGTCGTCGGCCAACTCTCCGGCGGTGAACGCGGACGATTGCACTTGGCTAAAACGCTGATTTCTGGCGGCAATGTGTTGCTGTTGGATGAGCCTTCAAATGACCTGGATGTGGAAACTTTACGTGCGCTGGAAGATGCTCTGCTGGAGTTTGCAGGCTGCGTGTTGGTAATATCCCATGATCGCTGGTTCCTGGATCGTATTGCCACACATATTTTAGCGGCCGAGGGTGAGTCGCAATGGACTTTCTTTAACGGTAATTACCAGGAATATGAATTGGATAAGAGAAAACGACTTGGTGAAGAAGGCGCGAAACCAAAACGCATTCGCTACAAACCGATTACGCGATAAACATTAGCTATATTGATAGAAAGCCTTCCGTACCCGTTATGGGCATGTCCGCCGAAACTAAGCCGTAAAAAACTTACGGCAAGTTCGGCGCCAAAGGCGCGAAACCAAGAAGAATAAGGTTTAAGCCGATAGCCCGTTAAATATTGATAATTGACGGAGGTAAAAATAGGTATATTTTTGCCAAAAAGTTGTCAAATGTTAAAGGGTTTTAAATGGCTATTGTGCTACCAAAGGGAATGTCCCTAGTTGAGTGTTTGTCGCTAAATTATTTAACTAGATATCGAGTGCTTCTGGCATACTAAAATAATTGTCAAATTAATTCGGATTAGCCCCTACATGACATTAGCCTTACCAGAAAAAATTCTTGGCCTAATTAAAGAAAATCCAGGGCTAACAGCTAGAGAAATTGCAGCTAAACTTAGTCTAGATAAGAAGGATGTTAATTCTATCCTTTATGGTCCTCTTAAGGGCCAATGCACTCAGGATGAAAAGTACAAGTGGTATTTGGTATCAAGCGAAGCTAGGGTAGCTAACAGCGTAAATTCAGATGCGCCCATTCCAAACACCCCCTTTGGTAGACTCTGTCAGTATTATCTCGCTTGTCTTGGTCTTGATGAAGATGCGGGCATCAGTGTTTTTGCAGCAAATAAATATGGTGATCTTGACTATCACGAGTTAACTCAGCTCCCAAGTGTTTCTGAAAATCATATATTTGATTCGGATGCATCAAGGAAAATGATGGGCCGAATTAGATCTGAGCGCGGTCGTCTAGCGATGTATTTAGGATACCCATCAGCTCTTAAACACCAGAGATCGAAAAAATCAAACTGGGAGGGTTTCTTTTTAGAGCCGTTGTTATTATTTCCAGTAGATCTTGGTAGTTCTCCCCATGACACGCCAAAACTTGAGATGGGTTTCCCAATATTTAACAGAAGTGCTCTAAGGCGTTTATCTAATGCTGAGCGTGATGCGTTTCTTGAGGAGTTAATTCAGCTTGAGCGAGAGTTAGGGCTAACTGACTCTGATGACCTCCCAGATTTAGATGAGCTGGCTCGCCGTCTTCAATCTATTAGACCCGAGTGGCCTTGGAAAGAAGATATTAATCCGGACGACCTATCAATTAATGTAGCAATCCCAGAACTAACAGAAGAGGGTATTTATAATAAAGCTGTTTTAGTTATAGGGGAGCGCTCTCCCTTTACCCAAGGTCTTGAGGTTGAGTTAAAGCAACTTTCAAGACTTTCTGAATCAGATCTGAAAGGGACGGTTTTAGGACGTTGGCTAAGTGAGGGAGAGATTCCCGTTACGTCTAATCTTGAGCAGCCTCTGATTGAAGTGCTCCCGCTAAATTCAGAGCAAAGACAAGCTATTAAGCAGGCGTTAACAGAGCCTCTAACAATCATCACAGGCCCGCCCGGAACAGGCAAGTCACAAGTCGTAACAGATTTATTAGTAAACGCTGCATGGAGCGGTAAGCGAGTAGTGTTTGCTAGTAAAAATAACAAGGCGGTTGATGTTGTTGAGTCAAGGGTAAACAACATAGGATCAAGACCAATATTGTTGCGTGTAGGATCCAATCAATATCAAACTAGATTGGCTGAGTATCTTCTAGGTCTTCTTTCCTCTACTTCAACAAAAGACGATACGGCTGCATTTGATGAAGCTAATGAGGTGCATCAAAATATCAACTCGCAACTTATGGCGTTGAACCAATCAGAGGAGAGTTTAATAGCATCGAGGAATTTAGTTGATGCCCTAGATCAAAAAATTGGGGGTGCAAGGAGTGAGCTTGACTCGGGTGATATTCAGATCATTAAACAAGTCGATTTAGCACCAATATCATTAGCCTTTGAAGCATTCTCTTTGGATGTTGGTAGGGCTTTAAAGTATAAGCAGGGGATAATAACTCGAGTATTTTGGAAAGCCTTAAGTGCAAAAAGGTTTGATCAAGTTAAAAGAAGCGGTGAAGAGTTAAGCAATAAGTCAGCAAGATTGAAGCTGAAGTTTCCAGAGCAAGCCCCCAATGATAAATCTATTGAGAGCTGGGAATCTGCTTGTGTTTTAGCCGGTAAAAAACTAGCACTATATAGGCAAGTTAAAGAGTACCTAGCCCAGTTAAGTTTGCTGCAATCAATGAAACCCTTGGAGCAGATTGCTAAAGAGCAAACCGTTTTGCTCAATAAAATGTCAGATAATGCGCAAAGGCTTTGGGGGTGTTGGCTTAGACTTCAACCAAGCAAACTCAATCAGGCAGACAGGCAGTTACTCCAAAAATACAGCGCTATTTTAAAAATGGTGGTTGAAACGGGGCCAGACGGAACTCTTGCAAAGGATGTTTATACTCAATATAGGGATTTGTTTAAAAAAGTATCTCATTTGCTCCCTTGCTGGGCTGTTACCTCATTGTCTGCAAGAGGCAAGGTGCCTTTCGAAGCTGGATTTTTCGACTTAGTGGTTTTTGATGAGGCAAGTCAGTGTGATATTGCCTCAGCACTACCATTACTCTACCGAGCAAAGTCTGCAGTTGTAATAGGTGATCCTAAACAACTTTCGCATATTAGCGGCATGCCCAGAGGGCATGATCAGCAGCTTCTCCAAAGATTTAATCTTGTTGAGGAATTCCCTCATTGGGCATATTCATATAACTCTCTATTTGACCTTTCTTCTGGTTTTTCATCAGGTGAGGGAATTGTTAATCTTCGTGACCACCATAGAAGTCATGCTGATATTATTGAGTTCTCAAATCATAAATTCTATGAAGGGCAGCTTCGTGTTGCTACCCGATATAATCTTCTAAATCGGCCGCCTCAAGAGAAGGCAGGGGTGCGCTGGGTTGATATTAAAGGGTCAGTTATTAAGCCTTCTAGTGGTGGAGCGGTTAATGAAAAAGAGGCTGCTGGAGTGGTTAAGATCCTGCGAGATTTAGTGCTTACAAAAGGGTATAGAGGAAGTATTGGTGTGGTTAGCCCTTTTAGAGCACAAGCAAACTTAATTCGTGAGCTAGCCTTGGCTGATGTAAGCATATCAAACCTTTTAACATCTCAGGACTTCTTAGTTGATACGGTCCATAAATTTCAAGGGGATGAGCGAGACGTAATTATATTCTCTCCGGTTGTTGCTAAAGGCATTACTCCCGGGGCTATATCATTCCTCAAGAATAATGGAAATTTATTTAATGTTGCTGTAACTAGGGCACGAGCACAGCTGATAGTTGTTGGGGATTTAAGTGAGTCGGCTAAATGTGATATTGGTTATTTAGCAGAGTTCTCTACTTATGTTACAAAACTTAATGATGCGGTGGAGACTCAAGTAAAGCTTGATCTAACTTCGCTTGGCTCTGAGTATCCTTCGGTGTCAAATCCTGAGAGAGTATCTGATTGGGAAAGAATTTTTTATAAAGCTTTATTTGAAGCTGGAATCAAAGCACTTCCTCAATATCAAGTTGAAAAGTATGCGCTAGATTTTGCTTTATTTTCAGGTGAGCGCAGGTTAAACATTGAAGTCGACGGGGAACGATACCATCGTAACTGGACCGGGGAGCTATGTCGCCGTGATCAGATTAGAAACTTAAGGATGATAGAATTAGGTTGGGATGTGATGCGTTTTTGGGTATACGAAATTAGAGATGATATGGATGGGTGCATTAATCGTATAAAAAAATGGCAAGGTTGACAGGGCTGTTTTACTAAGCCCTATTAAGTGGGTTAGCGGATAGATTTTTGCTGAATTTACTCAACTGGACAAAGGGTAGTGAAATTTCTCAGCTATATTGGTCACAAATAATTGCTTATGCTGTGGCAAAGGCTTTTAGATTTTGCGATAACAGTAGCCGCTAGACTTTAATCTAATTATCCGTGTTTATCTGCGGCTAATATTATTCAACTTTAGTACGTGATTTATGCGGTGCATTTTTCGCCAAAAAATCCCACAAAACAGGCGGAATCAAGCGCATCAGCCTTGCCACCCAACCCATTTGCCATGGAATCACCACAAAGCGTCGTTGGTTTTCAATGGCATTTACAAATTTGTTAGCGGCGATATCAACGTCCATTAAAAAAGGCATTTTGTAGCTGTTAATATTGGTCATGGGTGTGCGGATATAGCCAGGGGCAATGGTGGTCACCGTAATGTTGTCGTGCGACATTTCAACGCGCAAGCTTTCTAAATAAGCGATAGCGGCTGCCTTGGATGCGCTGTAGGCGCCTGCGCCGGGTAAGCCGCGTATGCCTGCCACGCTGGCAATGCCCACCAACTGACCTTGACCAGCCTTGCGCATGACTTCAATAAACGGCTGAAAGGTATGTACTAAGCCAAGTACGTTAATGTCCATTACCGCTTGGAATGCAGCAATGTCCTCGACGTGTTCGGTCAGTGTGCCGCTGCTTACACCTGCATTGGCAATGACTACGTTGGGGGTGCCATGTTGCTGGATAAAATCAGCGGCAGCAGATGCAAGCGCTGCGCTATCACGTACATCTAGTGGATAAGTGGCGCATTTAATTTTGTAGGTTGTTTCTAATATACGCTGCAAAAATTGTAAGCGCTCACTATTCCTGGAGACCAATCCTATTGCTATGCTTTTATCTTTGTAGCGCTTGGCATACTCATGAGCGAGCGCCTCGCCTATGCCACTTGATGCGCCAGTGATAAAAACTTTCATAGAAGAATCCTGAAAAGATATTAGCCCATGATCAATGTGAAAAGCCCGTTTATACCAAGAGGCAGAAACGGGCTAGTTTGTAGTTCAGGTTACTTTTTTGCTGGTGCTGTCGCTCTAGCCTTGTCGGCACGAATATTGGTGATAATGTAGTCGGCAGTACTCAATGCGGCATAATTATTGCCAGCCATGGTGCTAGAGGTAATGAACTGGCTATTGATGATGAGGCTAGGTACCCCTGTTGCACCGGATGCACGAAAGATATTGGCAGCACGGTTTACGCTGGCGTTAGTAGAGAATGACCCGAAAGCGTCTTCAACTTTTTTTCTATCCAAGCCAGCTTGTTTAGTTATCCAGTCAATGACTGCTTTTTCATTAGTTGGGATAAGTGATTTTTGTTTGTGAATTGCTTCAAATAATGGTGCGTGTAATTTCTCCAAAACCCCCAAGGTTTCCATTGCGTAATAAGCTTTTGCCATTGGTGCCCATGCCTGGTGTGGCAAGCCAGGAACGCGCTTAAACACAACATCAGCTGGTAGTTTTTTGACCCATGCATTCAAAGGAGCTTCCATTTGGTGGCAATGCCCACAGCCATACCAAAACAGTTCAATCACTTCAATTTTATCAGGAGTATCGGTTGCGATGGTTTGTGCCGTTCTATCAAAGTCTTTGCCCATTTGCGGGTCAGCCATCACACCAAATGAGGCGAGTAACATTAGTGCAGTTAATAATTTTTTCATTGATTTTTTCCTTGTGAACTATTCTTTAAATAAATTTGCAATGACAAACTCAGTGCCTTGTAAAACGTATGGCGCTGAATTCGGCTGACAAAGTATTTTTGATGATGATAATTGACTACGTATGGGTTGACCAGTGTTGCGGCTATTGGTTTTCATTATTCATTTTAATCAGGTCAGTCTTAAAGCCATTGTTAGCCAAATCAATTTTTGTTTTGTTGATTTGATCTAGGTTTTTTAATGGGCCAACGCGTACGCGATGCCAAACGCCTTTGTCAGGAATAGATTCTGTTTGCACTAAAGCCTCAAAACCTTGCAGTGCCAATGTTGCTTTCATGTTGTCTGCTTCAGTTGCTGTTTGAAAAGCGCCAACTTGTAGAAAGTAGGTATTTTGCGCCGCTGACTGCGGCGGTCCTTCTTTAATGTTGATTTCTTCAGTGCTTACCTTACTTTCGTTTCCGGGCAAAATGTTGTAAAAATCAAAACGTGTTTTATCATCTTTATTGTCAGATGCCTGATTATTTGTATCATCAGGGCTCTGGGTGCTGGTCGCTGCCTGTGCGTCGGCATCTGATTTTTTTTCATTTTCCTGGATTTTATCTGATACAGATTTGCCGTTTGGTCCAGCCAAGTTGGCAAAAGGACTTTCACCGCCTTTAATAAACATGACCATAGCCAATGAAGCGGCTACGCCTAATAAAAAGCCGACCAATAACCCTGTGAAAAAAGGACTGTCTTTGCTAGCCTTTTTAGGGTGATCAGGATTTGATTTGTAATCTCTACTCATAGTATTCATTATCCTTACATTCTCTCTTTAGCGGTAACACCAAGTAAATCCAAGCCGTTTTTAAGCACTTGCCGGGTTGCGCTGATTAAGCCCAGACGCGCGAGTTTAAGCTGTTCATCATCAATTAAAAATTTATATTCGTTGTAATAACTGTGAAAATCACTGGCTAAATCTTTTAAGTAGTTGGCAATCACGTGCGGAGCGAGTTCGGTAGCCGCATTGACAACGACTTCCGGGTATTCGCTCAGGCGTTGCATGAGTACTGTTTCGTGCGAGGTGTTGAGTGGGCTTAAATCTACGTGCATTAAGCTTGCTGCATCGCCATGCCATTGACTCAGCACGCTGCAAATACGCGCATGTGCATATTGAATATAATAAACCGGGTTGTCGTTGCTTTGGCTGCGCGCTAAATCAATGTCAAATACCAATTGTGAATCTGCACGACGCGCCGCCAAAAAGTAGCGTGTAGCGTCACAGCCTACTTCTTCAATCAAATCACGCAAGGTGACATAACTACCAGCACGCTTGGAAAGTTTTACTTCTTCACCATTGCGCATCACAGTGACCATTTGGTGCAACACGTAATCGGGCCAGCCTTTCGGGATGTTAATATCCAAAGCCTGTAAGCCCGCACGCACGCGGGTAATGGTGCTGTGGTGGTCAGCGCCCTGCTCGTTAATGACGCGCACAAAGCCACGATTCCATTTATCTGTGTGGTAGGCAATATCAGGTACAAAGTAAGTGTAGCTACCATCAGTTTTACGCATCACACGGTCTTTGTCGTCACCAAAGTCGGTAGTTTTGAGCCAAAGTGCATTGTTTTCTTCGTAAGTGTGACCACTTTTGATCAGCGCCTGCACGGTTTTTTCAACCATACCATTTGAATACAACGCACTTTCTAATGAAAATACGTCAAATTTGATTTGAAATGCTTTCAAGTCTAAATCTTGTTCATGCCGCAAATACGCCACACTAAACGCGCGAATGGACTCCAGATTATTGATATCGCCACTGGCTGTCACTTCAATATCATCTGCGATTACCGTATGTTTGGTTAAATAAGCGGCGGCAATATCATTGATATATTCGCCACGATAACCATTTTCAGGAAAGCTCTCGTGTTCAGTTGAGATACCCTTGCATCTCGCCAGCACAGAAGCGGTGAGGTTATCAATCTGGGCACCCGCATCGTTGTAATAAAACTCGCGTGTCACGTCCCAGCCATTGGCATCCAACAAGCGCGCCAAGCAGTCGCCCACCGCCGCGCCGCGCCCATGGCCAACATGCAACGGACCTGTCGGGTTGGCAGATACGAATTCAATCTGCACTTTTTGTTTATTACCGGTATCGTTGCGACCGTATTGGTTGCCTGCTTTGAGAATATCTCTAATCACCACTTGCTTGGATTGTGGGCTCAAAAAGAAATTAATAAAGCCTGCTCCCGCGATTTCAGTTTTAGCGATATATGCGCTGACTGGCAGAGCTTCGATAATCTGCGCGGCAATCGCGCGCGGGTTTTGTTTGAGGGGTTTAGCCAGAACCAGCGCTAGATTTGTGGCAAAATCGCCATGTTCCGCAGACTTGGGGCGCTCTAATAAAATGGTAAAGTCTGCGTTGTCAGGCGCAATACTTTTTGCGGCAGTGGCAAGTAATTGGGTAAGATGTGTTTTCACAATAATTGCATAAAATGCTAAAAGCGGTATTTTAACCTACTGCCGTCGTTTTTTCTTTAATCAGACTTTTTAATCACAGCATAATCAAATTGCCATTGCATAAACCGATACTTAACATTGCACTAGATGTACCATTAGACCGCTTGTTTGATTACATTAGTGATAACCATGCCGTGCAAATTGGCCAGCGGGTGCTGGTGCCGTTTGGTCGTCGCAAGCAGATGGGCATCGTGGTAGATAAAGCAGATACCAGTGATTATGCAATGGAAAAACTAAAACCTGTTACGCACGCATTTACTGATGAACAGCCGCTCGATGCCGAAATGTTAAGTTTGGTGAAATTTAGTGCGGATTATTATCAATATCCATTTGGTCAAGCCTTGTTGGCGGCGTTGCCCGCACGTTTGCGCCAAGTTGCGCCAGCTGTTTCTCGCAAGCAATTTGCATATCAACTCACGGATTTAGGGCAGCAGATCGATATTGAGAAAATTCCCAAGAAGCAACGCGTCTTGCGCAGCGTATTAGCGGCTTTGCAAGTGGCTAAGCGATTGACGGAAGCTGAACTGAATGCTATTTCCAGCACGGCGCGCAAGGCAGCAAAGGCGTTGGTGGGCTTAGGCTATGCGCGCAGTGAACAGGTGTTGGCAATGCAGCGTGTGCCCGCCATATTGGCAACGCCAGAGCCGCAACTGAATACTGAGCAAATGCAGGCGGTTGCAAATATCACGCAAGAAATTCATGCGTTTAAGGCGTGGTTGCTGCACGGCATTACGGGTAGCGGAAAAACTGAAGTTTACATCCGCTTAATGCAGCATGTTCTACAAGGTTCAAATGGTGCGCAAGTGCTGGTGTTGGTGCCAGAAATTAACCTCACGCCACAGCTGGAAGCGCGCTTTAGAAGTCGCTTGCCTCAATTTTCCTTGGTGAGTTTACATAGCAGCCTGAGTGAGAGTGAACGCTTACATCACTGGCAGTTGGCGCAATCTGGGGTTGCACAAATCATTATTGGTACGCGACTTTCAATTTTTACACCGCTGCCAAATTTAAAACTGATTATTATTGATGAAGAGCATGATAGCTCGTATAAACAGCAAGATAGCATGCGTTATCATGCGCGTGATGTGGCGCTGGTGCGTGCAAAGCGATTAAATGTCCCGGTGGTATTGGGTTCCGCCACGCCTGCGCTTGAAAGCTGGTATAACGCGACTTTCAAGCAAAAACAGGCGAATAAATATGGCTTATTGAATTTAAAACAACGCGCGGTCACAGCAGCGCAGTTGCCACAAATTGACTGCATTGATACGAC
>CAMBZE010000044.1 GCA_945872425.1 Methylotenera oryzisoli
AACAATCAATACGTTGGATGCTGGTTTAAGCATGGCAGCTCCGCCTAATGTGTTTTGTGCTAATTGCAATGCGGCGTTCCTGTTTCATCGTATTCATAAAAAACCGTAGGAGCGGCGCCCTCGCCGCGATGGTTTATGCTAAAAATCGCGGCGAGGGCGCCGCTCCTACGGTTTTTTATGAATACGATGAAACAGGAACACCGCATTGCAATTAGCACAAAACACATTAGGCGGAGCCGCCATGCTTAAACCAGTATCCAACGTTTTAATTGTGGAGGATGAAGCCTTGTTCGCGCGGGCGGTGGTGCGCCGTTTGCAAAAGTCAGGATATGAATGCGCGCATGTTGAGAGCCTGCAGGATGCGCGCGCAATTATTAAGCAGTTTTCCCCCGATATTGTGTTGCTGGATATGCGTTTGCCTGATGGCAATGGGCTGGATCTGCTTGCAGATTTTGTCGCAAAAAATGTGGTCGTCATCGTGATGACTGCCCATGGTGAAATCAATGATGCCGTTAATGCCATGAAGCAGGGTGCGGTTGATTACCTCAAAAAGCCGATTGATCTTGAAGAATTGCTGCTTTCGATTCAGAAAGCTGAAGCTGCCGCTATTCAGAGTAATAGTCTGGATTATTCGCGTCAGCGTAATGCCCATGCGATCGAGGGGATTGAGTTGCTGGGCGATAGTCCGGCGATGCAAAGTGTAAAAATGCAAATCAAGCGTATCGCGCAATTGGTTTCTAGTGACAGCATTCCGCCTACCGTGCTGATTGGCGGTGAAACCGGTACCGGTAAGGATGTCGCGGCGCGTTTGTTGCATCTATCTTGCCAGAATAAATCTTACCAAGATAAGCATAATGATAAGCCCTTCGTGCATGTGGATTGCGCCTCGCTACCTGCCGAGCTGATTGAAAGTGAGCTGTTTGGGCACGAGAAGGGTGCATTTACCGGTGCGGTTGCTACGCGCCCCGGTTTGATTGAGGCGGCTGAAGATGGCACGCTGTTTCTGGATGAAATTGGCGAGTTGCCATTAGCGTTGCAGGCAAAATTATTGAACGTGTTGGAGCGCCGTGTTGTTCGACGCATCGGGTCAACTAAAGAGCGAGCGGTCTCGGCACGTTTTATTGCGGCAACGAATCGCGATTTACATGAAATGTCACAAAATGGACGTTTCCGGCAAGACTTGTATTACAGGCTCAATGTGATGAGTATTGTCATGCCACCGCTACGCGAGCGCGAGGGTGATATGTTGCTATTAGCCGAACATTTTGCGGCGCAGACTTCCAGACGTTATGGTTTGGCTAACGCCACTTTTACGCCAAACGCGATTAAAATGATGCAGCACTACTCATGGCCAGGTAATGTGCGTGAGTTACGGCATCAGGTAAGCCGAGCGATATTGCTTTGCCACAACAGCCAAGTGACCGATGTTGATTTGGCATTGCCGTTGTATCATGCAACAGAGTCCATGTCGCAATCCGATGGACAGCAATCCGATGTGCAGCAATCTACACTGGACGCGGCTGAAAAGGCGATTTTATTACAAGCGCTGACTGATACTAGAAATAATGTATCTGAAGCGGCGCGTAAGCTAGGAATTACACGCATGACCATGCGTTATCGGATGGATAGGCATCAAATTAAGCATTAGTCTAAAAATAGCAGTTCAAGCCACAGAGAACACCGAGCTCACAGAGAAACATTGCATTGAGAAAATACTTTTCTCACCCAATGGGTGATTGGCGATTATTCGCAAATCCTTTGTTTTTTTCTTGAGTCTCTCTGTGGCTAACTGTTTTTTTATAGAATTAGAAGTCCCTGTTAGTTTTTTCGTTATATTTCAAATTTAGTTGCTTGGATTTCCTATTTATTGGCAGCTTCAATTTTCTTAAAAACCAGCGCATGGTATGATTCAACCCATTGAAAATTGAAAGCATCTCATGCAAATCGGAACCCCTTTAAGCCCCAACGCAACACGGGTGATGTTGTTAGGTAGCGGCGAACTTGGTAAAGAAGTCATTATTGCATTACAGCGTTTGGGGGTTGAGGTGATCGCGGTTGATCGCTATCAAAATGCCCCTGGTCACCAAGTGGCGCACCGCGCTCACGTGATTGATATGACGGATGACCAGGCATTGCGTGATTTGATTGTGCAAGAGCAACCGCATTTAATCGTGCCGGAAATCGAAGCACTTAACACCAAAACGCTTGCCGATATCGAAGCATCAGGTCTGGCAACAGTGATTCCGACAGTTAAGGCGGTGCAACTCACCATGAATCGTGAGGGTATTCGCAGACTTGCCGCCGAAGAACTTGAATTGCCAACTTCCCCTTATGCGTTTGCCAGTAGCGAGGCTGAGCTGCAGGCAGCCATTGATGCCGGTATCGGTTATCCCTGTTTTATTAAACCCACTATGTCATCTTCAGGCAAGGGGCAATCTCGCATTACGCAAACGAGTGAAGTTAAAACGGCATGGGATTATGCCGCAACCGGTGGGCGTGTAAATCAGGGCGTGGTGATTGTTGAAGGGCAAATTGATTTTGACTATGAAATTACCTTGTTAACCGTGCGTGCCAGAAATGCACAAGGTGAAATCGCCACCTATTTCTGTGAGCCGATTGGCCATGTGCAGGAAAAAGGGGATTATGTTGAAAGCTGGCAGCCACAAGCCATGACGGTAAAGGCTTTGGAAGAATCCAAGCGCATTGCCAAGGCGGTCACTGATAGTCTGGGCGGCTTGGGTTTATTTGGCGTTGAGTTATTTATTAAAGGCGATCAGGTGTGGTTTAGCGAGGTGAGCCCACGCCCACATGACACCGGCATGGTCACCATGGCAAGTCAGCGTTTTAGTGAGTTTGATCTGCATGCGCGTGCAATTTTAGGGTTGCCGGTAGATGTGAGCTTGCGTGAGGCTGCCGCCAGTGCGGTCATTTATGGCGGTCATGCAAGCAAACAGTTGGCGTTTGATGGCGTGAACGAGGCATTGGCGGTGCCGAATGCCGACATTCGTTTGTTTGGCAAGCCGGAATCTTTTGTGAAACGACGTATGGGCGTAGCGTTGGCTACCGGCAAAGATATTGCTGAAGCCAGAGCGCGTGCAAAGTTGGCTGCCAGTCTGGTTAAGCCAAAAGTGGTGTAATTTGACGTGATGCTAAATCAAGTAGAAGAAGCAGGTAGTAGCAAGAGCACGTTTTTTGAGCTGCTGGGTGGCGAAGAAAAAGGCATTGAGCATATACGCCAATTGGTGGAAACGTTTTATGACATTATGGATAGCGACCCCAAAGCACAGGGGCTTCGTGCCATGCATCCCGCGGATTTAACCTCAGCGCGTGAAAAATTATTCATGTTTCTAACGGGTTGGACCGGTGGGCCGCAACTCTATATTGAACGTTACGGTCACCCCATGCTGCGTAAGCGGCATTTGCCTTTTGCGGTTGATGAATCTGCGCGTGATCAATGGATGTATTGCATCATTAAAGCCATGCATCAATTGGGCTACGATGATGAACTGATTAAAAAATTGGCCACGCAGTTGTATGGCGTGGCCGACTTTATGAGAAATCAATAAGGGATTTATTTACTAACCAAACCACCAAGCAGCGCCGCAACTGGCGCTTTTTTTGTATTGTTCGGTCTATTGCTGACGGTTGAGAGGTTTTCCTGTGCTGAAGGCTCGTAGGGTTTATCAAACCACGGATCCGAGCTTTTTTTCTTTACGGGCGCTCGTCTGGTAACAGAATCTTCCTGTGGCTTATTTTGATGGCTGGATGAGGCGCGCGTTGAACGTGGACTTCTGCTTGGCTTGTTGAGTGCAATTACTTCTTTAGTGATTTGGCGTTTAATCAGCTTTTCGATTTCTACCAGATACTTTTCTTCATCTTCACAGACAAATGAAATGGCCACGCCGCTGGCACCCGCTCGGCCGGTACGGCCAATACGGTGTACATAGTCCTCCGGTGCGCTGGGGATTTCATAGTTAATCACCATAGGTAATTCACTGATATCCAAACCGCGCGCGGCTACATCGGTGGCGACTAAAGCCATGACGGTGCCCGCTTTGAAGGCGTCTAATGCCTTGATGCGTTCTTGCTGACTTTTATCACCATGAATGGCATCTGCCGCGATGCCTTCACGCGCCAAGTTGCGGCTTAGGCGGCTGGCAGTGATTTTGGTTTTGGTGAATATTATCACTTGCTTGGCATCTGCTTCTTTTAGCAGTTGTACCAATAATGCTTCTTTATCTGATTGTGCAACCTGATACACTTTTTGTGTGACGTTGTCGTTGGTCGCATTGCTGCGCGCTACTTCAATTAACTGAGGCTTGGTTAAAAAGTCATCAGCCAGTTTTTTAATTTCGTTAGAAAAGGTTGCTGAAAACATCAGGTTTTGGCGCTGTTTTGGCAATAAAGCCAAAATACGCTTCAAATCCGGCATAAAACCCATATCCAGCATTCTGTCAGCTTCATCCAGTACCAACATCTGCACTTGATTTAGCTGCAGTGTTTTTTGTTCAACGTGATCCAGCAAGCGACCGGGTGTGGCCACCAGAACTTCCACACCAGTTTTCAGGTGTGGTGTTTGTGTTTTAATATCCACGCCACCATAAACGACCAGCGAGCGCAATTGTGTATGCTTGGCATAGGTTTTGATGCTTTCTTCCACCTGTATGGCAAGCTCGCGTGTAGGCGTTAAAATCAATGCCCGTACCGGGTGCTTGGCAGGGGAGGTGCCACTGTTGGCAAGCGGTAGCAGTTTTTGCAGCAAGGGCAACGCGAAAGCCGCAGTTTTACCTGTGCCCGTTTGCGCGCCTGCCATGACATCACTGCCAGCCAAGGCGACAGGGATTGCTTGCGCCTGGATTGGCGTAGGGCTGGTATAGCCAGACTCTGCGAGTGCTTTGAGAAGTTCTGGCGCTAAGCCAAGTGCATCAAAATTTACGGTTTCTGTCATGAGTTTGTTGTTTGTTAGGGACTGGGGGCTATAGGGGTTAGGGGTAGTCATACCGACGTGACCGTAAAGGCCATCACCGCAGAATATATCTGCTAAAGCAGATTATTCGTGCGAGAAAGGTCGGTATCCAGTGTCGTTAAAGTCACTAGATTCCGGCTTTTGCCGGAATGACGTACAAGGAATAAATCAGCATACCCCTAGGCGAAACTGCGTGTGCGACGTGGTGCGCCATTACCCGCGCCAGCATTAGCACCTGCGAAGCCGCGTGATTGACCACGGTTGTCGCCACGGTTGTTCTCGCGGCTTGCTGGGCGACCTTCATTACGGCCACCATCACGGCGTGCAGAAGGCGCGGCACTGCGGTCAGCACGACCTTCAGTACGTTGGCCATCACGGGCATAGGGTTTTTTACCAAAGGCGGCGCTGTCACCAAAGCTACGGTTTGGTGCGCCGGCATTGTTGCCACGGCTACGGTCACCAGAGTTTCTGTCGAATGCAGCACGGTCGCCAAAGCTGGTGCGTGGACGGTCGCCTGATGGTCTTTCTGAACGACCAGCCTCTGAGCGATTAGCATAGCCTGCTGAATTGCCGTTCACTTCACGCGGTGCTGAATCGCGGTTGCCACGATTCTCACTGCGGCTATCGCCACGGTTGCTATCACGGTTAAAGCTTGGACGGTCATCACGGGCTTGGAAGCTGCTACCACGGTCATCGCGTGATTTGAAACCACCATTGCGGTCATCACGTGGTTTAAAGCCACCGCGACCACCGGGCTTATGACCATCACGGCGAATGTCGCCACGACTGCCAGTGTCATTCATTTTCATGGCGCGTTTTGGTTCAAAACCTTCGATCACTGCTGGTTCCATACGATTGCCGGTGAATTGTTCGATTTTGCGTAAAATGTGTCTGTCCATATTAGATGCAAACGAAATCGCAATGCCAGTGTTATTGGCACGACCGGTACGACCAATACGGTGTACGTAATCTTCAGCAAATTTAGGCAAGTCGTAGTTAATTACATGGCTGATGCCGTGTACGTCAATACCGCGTGCGGCAACGTCAGTTGCCACCAATACTTTTACATCACCATGACGCAATTTTGTCAGTGTGCGGTTACGTGCGCCTTGTGTCATATCGCCATGCAAAGCAGCTGTTTTGTGACCGGCCGCATACAAGTCTTCAGCCAGCACGTCTGCGTGACGTTTAGTGCTGGTGAATATAATTACTTGGTTCACTTCAGGGGCAATCAACAAATGCTCAAGCAATTTGTTTTTATGTGTCATGTCGTCCACATAATGTAAACGTTGCTCAATATTCGCGTGTTTTTCACGTTGAGCAGCCACTTGGATAGTTTTAGGATTTTTAAGAATTTGTTTAGCAATACGCGCAATGTCGCCATCGAGTGTTGCTGAGAATAATAATGTTTGGCGTTCGGCAGTCAGTTGTTCGCAGATACGTTCTACATCCGGTAAGAAGCCCATGTCCAGCATGCGGTCTGCTTCATCTAAAATCAGCATTTGCAAGCGTGATAGATCAATGCGACCGCGCTCCATGTGGTCTAGCAAGCGACCTGGGGTTGCTACCAGAATGTCGAGTGGTTGTGATAACAGTTTGTTTTGTAGCGGGTAAGGCATGCCACCGACGATGCTCACAGTGCGCGCGCGGATGAATTTACCGTATTTGCGGGCAGCTTCATTGACCTGTGTTGCCAGTTCACGTGTTGGCACTAAAACCAGAATGCGTGGGCCACGGCTTTTTAGCGCATGCGGTGTTGCGAGTAAGTTTAATGCCGGCAGCATAAATGCCGCAGTTTTACCAGTGCCTGTTTGTGCTGACGCCATCAGATCGTGACCTTCAGTCACAACAGGAATAGCTTGCGCCTGAATAGGGGTAGGCGCTGTGTAGCCAGACTCTTCAAGAGCACGATTGATAGTAGGGTGTAGATTTAATGATTCAAAAGACAAAATAGTCCCTTTCCAGGTTATCACAACAAATGATAACCAATAGTAAGTCAAACAAAAAAGGGCGCTAAGTAAAAACGGACATATCATTTGCGCATATGCTATTAGTTGGGCATATGAGCAAGGGCAATATAAACGCAGAGAATATTTGGTTTAAGTCTAAACTTAAAATGCTTAATATAATCTTTACCAGCGCACGGGCACAGCCGCTAACCAGTAAAAATCAAAATTTCGATTTCTTGATAGTTGCTTCAATATTTCACGAGCAACAGAAGGGTCAGGGCAATGATTCAAACATTACAAATGACGTATATAAATCGTATATAAATCATAGGTAACGCGAATGAAGTGCGCAGTATAACCATATAAAACAGAAAGTCAAATAATAATTAAACATCTAAAATTAAATAGTCGTTTAGTGTGTTAAAATCGCCGCCTTTCAATGAACTGGTAGCAACACTCATGTCTCGCAATCTAAGAAACATCGCAATTATCGCCCACGTTGACCATGGTAAAACCACCATGGTGGACAAGCTTTTACATCAAGCAGGTACATTTACATCGCATCAAACCATATCTGAGCGTGTGATGGATAGTGGCGATATTGAAAAAGAACGTGGTATTACTATTTTGGCAAAAAATACCGCGCTGAACTATGAAGGTACGCACATTAATATCGTTGATACGCCAGGCCATGCTGACTTTGGCGGTGAGGTTGAGCGCGTATTAGGCATGGTGGATGGCGTAGTGCTGCTAGTAGATGCGGTTGAGGGACCGATGCCGCAAACACGTTTTGTAACGAAAAAAGCATTGGCACTTGGTTTGAAACCAATTGTCGTGATCAATAAGGTAGATCGCCCAGGTGCGCGTACTGATTGGGTTGTTAATCAAACCTTTGATTTGTTTGCTAATTTAGGCGCGACTGATGAGCAATTAGACTTTCCGGTAGTGTATGCATCAGCGATTAACGGCTATGCCATGTTGGATATGAAAACATCAAGCGACAATATGCGCGCTTTGTTTGAAACGATTTTAAGCCACGTAGCCCCGCCAGTAGGCGACAGCAATGCGCCTTTGCAGATGCAGATTTCAGCGTTGGATTATTCAACTTACACCGGCCGGCTTGGCGTTGGTCGTATCACTAACGGTAAAATCAAACCTGGCCAAGCGGTTACGGTAATGAACGAAGATAAACAAATCGCTATGGGTAAAATCAACCAAGTGCTTGGTTTCCGTGGCTTGGAGCGCGTGCCGGTTGAAGTGGCAGAAGCAGGCGATATCGTGATTATTTCAGGTTTGGATGATATTGGTATTGGCTTCACTATTTGTGATCGTGAAAATCCGGTGGGCTTGCCGCATTTAGGGGTAGATGAACCGACCTTAACCATGGACTTTATGGTGAATACTTCACCATTGGCCGGCACTGAAGGTAAATTTGTCACTTCACGTCAAATTCGTGATCGTTTGACTAAAGAGCTTTTAGTGAACGTAGCTTTGCGTGTCGATGAAACTGAAGATGCTGATGTGTTCCGCGTTTCAGGTCGTGGTGAATTGCACCTCACGATTTTGCTGGAAAATATGCGCCGTGAAGGTTTTGAATTGGCGGTTGGTAAGCCAAAAGTGGTGTTCCGTGAAATCAATGGTGAAAAATGCGAGCCATACGAAATTCTTACTGTTGATTTGGAAGATGAGCATCAAGGTGCAGCGATGGAGGAATTAGGTCGTCGCCGTGGTGAAATGCAAAATATGGAGTCAGACGGTAATGGCCGTACGCGTCTGGAATACAAAATTCCAGCACGTGGTTTGATTGGTTTCCAAGGTGAGTTTTTAACCATGACGCGCGGTACAGGTTTAATGGGTCATGTGTTTGATGAATATGCACCAGTCAAAGCAGATATGCCAGGTCGCCGTAATGGCGTATTGATTTCAGCTGAGCATGGTGAAGCTGTGGCTTACGCGCTTTGGAAGTTGCAAGATCGCGGTAAAATGTTCTCAGTACCGGGTGACAAGTTGTATGAAGGTATGGTGATTGGTGTTCATAGTCGTGATAATGATCTGATTGTGAACCCGATTAAAGGTAAACAACTCACTAACATTCGTTCATCAGGCACTGATGAAGCGGTACGTTTGATTACGCCCATTGCCTTGTCTTTAGAATCCGCAGTTGAGTTTATTGATGATGATGAATTGGTGGAAATTACGCCTAAAACGATTCGTATTCGTAAGCGTTATTTGCTGGAGCATGAGCGTAAACGTTCATTGAAAGCGTAAGGTTAGTTTAAGCTCAGTAAACCCAGTCATGTGCTGGGTTTTTTTATGGGACTTTACACATGGATGTGTGTGTAATTAAGCCACTTTATCTTGGAGCATGGTTCTTTTGAGCCGTAGCATTGGTTTATTACAGCCTGAAATGTAATAATTTTGTAATTCAATCAAATGCTTGGCTATTTTTTGGTAAAATCAGACATCAGATTTTTACATCAACAACAATAGGAGATTGATATGTTTCGTTTATCTTTAGGTACTACTTTAATCGCAGCGGCATTTTTTGCAAATACAGCCATCGCTGGTCATGACACCATTAAGCCTAAAGCTTATGATAGTTTGGGCAAATGTGTAAAAGCCGCACTCGCTAAACAGGAAGGTGAAATTGTCAAAGCTGAATTCAAGTCTGAGAAAAAAAAGGGTGTTTATGAATTTGATATTGAATCTGCAGATGGTACAGCTTGGGATGTTGAGTGCGACGCCAAATCAGGCAAGGTCACTGAAATTGAGCAGGAAGTAAAAGCGGATAATGCCAAATTCAAAGCGCTGGCTAAAGTGAGTGAAGCTGATGCTAAAGCCACGGCATTGGCAGCACACCCGGGGACTGTCGTTGAAACAGAATATGAGCTTGAATCAGATGGTAAAGCATCCTATGAGTTTGATATTCTTGAAGCTGACAAAGAAGAAATCAAGGTGGAAGTGGACGCGACTACCGGCAAGATTGTTGAAGTGAGTTACGAAGAGTATCAAATCGGTAAAGAATAATTTTGTCTCACTGTAGTGCAGCAAGTTAGCGTCATTTAAACCCAGCTTCGTGCTGGGTTTTTATTGGTCGGTCTCTGACCAGGGCTGGTATTACTGATTTAATTGAGGAAAAAGTTCCATAGAATGTCATAATGCGAATGTATGCTTGGTTTTGCGGCAACATGATGCAGTTGCTGACGGTTTGGTAGTTACTTTTTGGAATTAATGAGATATTTAGGGGGCGAAGTGGCTGTTATTGATCGTGTTTTAATTGGCGAAGCGCTAGTGATTGAAAATCGTCCGGATGGTAGTGGTCTGGATCTTAAAAATGTGGCACATATTGACCT
>CAMBZE010000045.1 GCA_945872425.1 Methylotenera oryzisoli
ATCACGGTGGCATCGATGTTACCAACAACAAAGCCCTTATTTTTCAACAAATCCACCACATGCCGCAATAATTGACGGGAGTCTATGCCTTGATAGCGCATATCACTCGGCGGAAAATGCTTGCCAATGTCACCCATGGCGGCGGCTCCCAGTAAAGCATCACAAATTGCATGTAGCAATACATCGGCATCTGAATGACCATCCAAGCCTTTGTCGTGTGCGATTTCTACGCCGCCGATAATACATTTTCGCCCCAAAACCAAAGCATGCACATCAAAACCATGACCGATTCTTATCATTAGCACTTCCTTTGTGATTATCGCTTTTGCATTAGCATTTCCATCAAGACCATGTCTTGTGGATAAGTGATTTTCATGTTTCTCAATGAGCCCACCACCAATTTTGGCTGCAAACCTAACGCCTCTACCGCTTGCGCTTCATCCGTTGGTGTACCGCTAAAACTTTCCAGTGCTTTTTTTAGCAATGCGTAACGAAACATTTGTGGAGTCTGCGCCTGCCATAGCGCTTCTCGTGGAATAGTATTGATCACTCTTGAATCTGCATTGGATTGCTTCAGCGTATCTGCCAACGGTAGCGCCAGTAAGCCGCCAACGGCATCATTCTCTAATGCATCCAGCAAATCATTGAGTAATGAAACGGTTAAACCGGGGCGGGCCGCATCGTGTACTAAAATCCAATTTTCGTCATCTACCTGAGCGCGGATTGCCTCTAACGTGTTCAATACGGTCTGGGCACGGGAATCGCCGCCAGTGTAATGTAAATGCGGGCGGCGATTAGCCTCCAATGTCAGGTTACGCCAAAAGCAATCTTCAGGATTTAACGCCAGATGAACATCGGCAATGCGCGGGCAAGCCAAGAAAGTTTGAATACTGTGCAAAATAATTGGTTTACCGCATAACGGCAAATACTGTTTCGGCATAGCTGCCGCCATGCGATTACCAGCCCCCGCCGCAGGAATGATAACGTGAAAACGCGCCATGTCAGATTGAGAATAATTTTGAAATCATACTCAAATTCTAACATAGCGCGCCAGATTGAAACTTACATTCAATCAATCAGCGGTTGTTGATGCGATTTTATGAATACTCAAATCTGCACCATTAAATTCTTCTTCTGCATCCAAACGGATGCCTACTAATTTTTTAAGTGTGCCATACACGACAAAACCGCCAATTAGCGCAACAGTCACTCCCAAACCGGTGCCTATCAATTGCGACATGAAACTCACGCCACCCAAACCACCTAACGCTTTAGCGCCAAAAATACCGGCAGCAATACCACCCCATGCGCCACATAGACCATGTAATGGCCACACACCCAGTACATCGTCAATTTTCCAACGTTGCTGTGTCAATGTAAATGCCCATACAAACAACACCCCCGCGACAACGCCCGTCACCAAGGCTCCCAATGGATGCATAATATCAGAGCCTGCACATACCGCTACCAAGCCAGCCAGCGGGCCATTATGCACAAAACCAGGGTCATTTTTGCCCATGACCAATGCGGCTAAAGTACCACCAACCAACGCCATGAGAGAGTTCACCGCCACCAATCCGGAAATACCTTGAATAGACTGCGCAGACATCACATTAAAACCAAACCAGCCTACTGTCAGTATCCAGGCGCCCAATGCCAAAAATGGAATGCTTGAAGGTGGATAAGCATGCAAGCGGCCATCCTTGCTATATCTGCCATTACGCGAACCTAGCAACAGCACGGCTACAATCGCGATCCATCCACCCATCGCATGCACCACAACCGAGCCGGCAAAATCTCTGAATTTTGCACCAAACGTGGCAAGCAACCAATCTTGAATGCCGTAATGCTCGTTCCATGCGATTCCTTCAAAAAATGGATAAACAAAGCCTACCAATAAAAATGTTGCCGCCAATTGCGAGTTAAATTTTGCGCGTTCAGCAATGCCGCCAGAGACAATCGCAGGAATTGCCGCAGCAAACGTCAGTAAAAAGAAAAATTTGACTAAATCCAGGCCATTTTTAGCGGCCAGCACCTCTGCACCGCTAAAGAAATTGATGCCATACGCGATGCTGTAGCCAATAAAAAAATAAGCAATGGTCGATACTGAAAAATCCACCATGATTTTAACCAGGGCATTGACCTGATTTTTATGACGCACCGTGCCAACTTCTAAAAATGCAAAACCAGCGTGCATCGCCAGCACCATAATGGCACCTAATAGCACAAATAACGCATCGTTTGCCGAGATTAACGCTTCCATTTTTACATCCCTCTTAATTTTTTAAGCTAAGCGAATTAAGCAAAGAGCGCGCCAACACTTAAGGCATTGTTTTATATAAGCTACAACAAGCGCTGCTATGTAAATTCGCACTTTTTTAGTGCAGTCACTGGTGCATTGCACTTTATTTGTGCGCGATAAAATGATCTAAACTAAATTCGCGAATTGAGTTAATCGGCTTACAATTCCACACATCCACCAACACCGAAAGTTAGCTCATGGAATTAGCGTTATTAGTCATATTAGTCGCACTCGCCTGGTTTTGGTTAGATAGCCTGGACAAACGCGAAAGAGCAATTCTGCTGGGCACTGAACTTGCGGCACGATTTAATCTGCAACTGCTCGATGAAACTGTCGTCTGCAGCAGATTATGGCTGGGGCGGAATCGTCACGGCCATGTGCAGTTTTTACGCACCTATGAATTTGATGTCAGCGCCAGCGGCAATGACCGCTTGCATTGCCACTTGATGCTACTAGGTAACCAGCTTGGTTCCTGGCATATTCCGCCTTATCTACAACCAGATCTGCAACCGCTGCATTAACTCGCTCTTTCGCATGTACATCGGCCGCTTCGCACCCTCACCTACCGGGCCTCTGCATTTTGGCTCACTGATTGCTGCGGTCGCCAGCTATCTGGAAGCCAAAACACATCAAGGCAAGTGGCTACTGCGCATGGAAGATCTGGATAAACCGCGGGAAGTAAAAGGGGCTGCCAACGACATATTGCACACTTTGGAGACCTTTGGCTTTGTGTGGGATGGCAAAGTTATTTACCAAAGCCAGCGTACAGAATTTTACGAACATGCGCTGCAACGTTTAAAAAGTCAGGGATTGGCTTACCCATGTACTTGCAGTCGCAAGGAGATTGCAGATTCTGCCACTAGCAGTGGCATTGAAGGCGCAATTTACCCGAAAACCTGTTTGAAGCATGCCGTGAAACCTAACACCTATGCGGCTTACAGAGCACTGACTACAGACAAAAATATTACTTTTTCGGATGAAATTCAAGGTGAAATTTCACAAAATATGGCGCAAGATGTCGGCGATTTTATTTTAAAACGTGCCGATGGCTTGTTCGCCTATCAGCTTGCTGTGGTCGTGGATGATGCCGCGCAAGGGGTTACCCATATTGTACGCGGCGCCGATTTGCTCAATTCCACCCCGCGCCAGATTTATTTGCAACAACGCCTGAGGTTTGCAACGCCGCACTATGCCCATGTGCCGGTTGCCAACAATATGGTCGGTGAAAAACTGAGCAAACAGACCTTCGCCAAGCCAATAGCTACGCGCCCTCCAGGGCATGAATTATTTGATGCTTTAATCTTTTTAGGTCAACAACCGCCCGCCGAAATAAAAAACGCCACACTTGATGAAGTGTGGCGTTGGGCATTCACGCACTGGAAACTAATCAACGTACCAAGCATGCGGAGTATCTGCGTCAGCGATTAAAAATCGTAGCGCGCGCCTACCTGCACCAGCGCTGGCATGCCAGTCAAAATTCCACGCGTGCGGTCAACAATATAGTCTTTATCAAAAATATTTTTGCCCACTAAAAATAAGGTGGTTTTATACTCTGGCAGTTTGTAATTGACTGCTGCATTGTAAATCGTATAGCTGGCAATTTCGCCTTTTTGACCATCCGCTGTTGAATTTTTAGTCTCGGCAAAATCAGAATATTGCTTACCAACATACACCGCTTCAATTTGCGCTTCCCAATTATTTATTTTGTAACCCAAGCCAGCAGTAAGTGTGTTTTTTGGCGCATAGGGTTGACGGTTACCTTTTGCACCACTTACGACCACTGGAGTAGCAACACTTATAAATGGAGTATCTTGCTCAGCCACGGGCAACCAGGTATAAGCTAAATGGCTGTAAAAACCGTTATCAAAATCATATTTTCCGTTTAACTCCAAGCCAGCAAAGGTTGCTTCGCCTTGTGATAACGCAACATTACTTGCAATTGAGCCAACCGCAATTAAGTTGCTGAAATCATTATAAAAAGCCGTAGCTTCAACATTCATGTTTTTGCTTGGTTTCGCTCTGAAACCTAACTCCCAATTGGTGGATTTTTCCGCACCCACATCTACGGCACCCCCTGTATTACTGATCAAATCTTCGGTTCTAGGCGGTGCGAAACCTTCATGCACACCAGCAAATATCGTCAGATGTTCATTTGGATTATAGGCAAACCCAATACCAGGAATCCACTCGTGCAACATCGCATCGCCGCTTGCGCCTGTTAAACGATTACTACGCTCATTTTTAATGTGCTCATAACGCACGGCTGGTGTAATTGAAAACTGGCCGATGTCAAAACGGTTGGAGATAAAGCCAGAATAGGCATCGGTTTTACGTTCATTATTTTCGGCTAACGCACCCGTTCTGGCGATGGCACTCGTGCCATTGTATTGCCTGCGCTCCTGATCTTCAAAGTGTGCTTTTGCGCCTATTTCCAGCTCACCCAGCACGTGCGTCACCGTTAAACGCGGCTCTACGCCGTAGGTGTTATAAGTACGCAAACGGCCTTGATTACCTTGGCAGTCATCGCCACTCACCGCCGTACCCGCAATACGTGCGGCCGCAAATGTGGCACAACCAGTTCCACTCGCCACATTGCTCGCCGTGGTATTGCTTTGCTGGCGCCACCAGTCACGGTCAAAATAGCTGTAGTATAGATTGGTAGTTAATAGTGCATTGCTGTTAATTTGCCAATCGTGCGTGGCTGATACGCCATAGCGCGTAGTAGCAAAATTGTCGTGATTAAACGGGTTGTATTCACCACCAAAATTATTATATTCGGCTTGGGTAATCCCACTATAACTGACTTGTGAATCCTCGGTAAACCAGTTGGCGCGCAAGGTCATTGCATGGTTTTCATTGATGGCTTTTGTCAATTTTACATTCAAATCCTCAATATTTGAGTGCGTCTTGTCACGCGCACCGTCACCCTCCTTATGGGTGTAATCGAACAGCGCACCCATTCCACCAGCATTGATTTTGCTATTAAGATAATCACGATTACCGGCTATTACACTCATATGTCCGCCAAATTTTTCAGGCGCATTCGGCGTAATATAGTTAATGACACCACCCGCTGTTTGTGGACCAAACTTGATTTGTGACGCCCCTTTTAGCACCTCAATCCGCTGAAAACGATCAACTGTCGGGTGATAGTAACTCTCATTTGCACCATAAGGCGCATAGGTCACAGGAATACCATCTTCCAGCAACAGTACTTTGGTAGAACGAGTAGGATTCAAACCACGCACCCCAATATTGGGGCGCATGCCCATGCCTTCTTCATCGCGCACCACTAGGCCGGGCGCCTTGCGTAACGCCTCATTAGTAGTGAGCACGTGGCTTGCTTCCAACGCTTCCCGCTCAATAATCGTTGCTGAGCTTGGTGTTTTAAGTAACTGCTCCTGAGTGCCAATCACATCAATACGTGGCAAAACCAGTGCTTCTGCCTGCGCTGCAAATGCCGAATGGCTTGCCATTAGCATCAATGCCGCATAAATAGGGTTAAGCTTAAACTGCATTTTTTCTCGATTCAGACTCTAGGTTACAAGATTTATTAAACGCTATTCTAGATGATAATCATTCTCATTACAATATAAAAGTTAAAAAAATAAATGGGCGCCATGTTTAACCTGGTTAACACGGTTAAAATGCACGCATGAAAAACAAACTAGATACGTTACAACGCTTTGTATTCGAGAACACGCCGGTGCGTGGCAATCTTGTTAATCTTACGAGTACACTTCAGCTCGCACTTAACAAACAACACCTACCCGCCGGTCTAAAGCGCGCATTAGGTGAATTGATGGCAGCAAGCGCCCTGCTCACCGCCACACTTAAAATGAATGGCTCATTGGTGTTGCAAATTCAGAGCAAAGGCGCCTTAAAGCTGCTGGTTGTGGAATGCAGCTCTGATTTTGGCATACGCGCTACCGCAAAGTGGACAGGTGATGTTGATGACCAGCAGAGCTTGTTTGAACTCATTGAGCATGGTCAATTCATGATTACGCTGGACCCTAAAGATGGCGGTCAGGCCTACCAAGGGATTGTAGCGCTTGAAGGCGACAATATCAGCACCATACTCGAAAACTACATGCTGCGCTCCGAACAAATAGATACCCGAATTTGGTTATGCTGCGATGGCCACTCTGCCGCTGGCATGTTATTGCAAAAACTGCCAGAAACAATGAATCAAGTAACACAACGCCAAGACTTGACTGAACAAGATTCTGACACCTGGAATCGCGTGGGTCATCTGGCGAGCACAATTACGGATGATGAACTACTCCATTTACCAACCGAAACATTGCTCAAACGCCTGTTTAATGAAGAAGACATACGCCTTTTTGACGCCAGCCATATAGCATTCTTTTGCAGTTGCTCGCGTGATAGTGTAGCCAATATGTTGCGTATGTTAGGCAATGATGAATTGAGCAGCATCATTGAAGAACACGGTCATATTGAAGTGAACTGTGACTTTTGCAACGCGCACTACAGTTTCGACAAAGTAGATACGGCACAATTACTGATGAGCGAAGTCAGCGCAAAAGCCAACCCCAAAATACACTAATTTTGCAGATACGCTTTGGTGTTATCAATCGATAAATTTTTTGGAGGCGCGAACCAGAGTCGAACTGGTCTAAACGGCTTTGCAGGCCGCGGCATAACCGCTTTGCTATCGCGCCTTAACTGAATTTTAGTGTATTGCTAAACGCACTAAAAATAATTGTAGGAACTAAAACGGCGAAAGCATAAATGCATTCGCCGTTGTAAATTTGGAGCGGGAAACGAGACTCGAACTCGCGACCTATACCTTGGCAAGGTATCGCTCTACCAGCTGAGCTATTCCCGCGTCGTTAAGACAGGCGCCATTATAGAGATTTTGAAGAGACCGTCAAGTAAAAAACACGCAAAATTCACAATTCACTTATGTTTAAGGAAACACTGATTAAATCCTCATGGTGATTTAATCAGTGTTTCCTTAATTTAGGTAATGCGGCACGTAAATAATAAACCATTGATAGCAATGTTAAAAATGCAGCTATCACGATTAAAACTTGCCCAACCGTTTTGGTTGGAAATGCACCAACTTTGTCCCAATAAAGTAAAAATAAAATCGCGATCATCTGCACGGCAGTTTTTACTTTACCAATCATCGCCACGCCAACACTGCTGCTATGCCCCTCGCCCGCCATCCATTCACGCAAAGCGCTAATGGCAATTTCACGGCCAATGATAATCAATGCAATCGCCGCACCTACACGCTCAAATTCCACCAGCACGATTAAGGCTGCTGCCACCATTAACTTATCGGCTACTGGGTCTAAAAACGCACCGAAGGCAGAGGTTTGGTTGAGTTTACGCGCTAGGTAGCCATCCAGCCAATCGGTAAAGGCTGCGATAGCGAAAATCATGGTGGCAGTCACATTCACCCAATGTGCGGGAATAGCCCCCAGCTTTTGCGGATCGGTCGGCAGATAAAAAACCATCACAAATACTGGAATCAGCAGAATACGTAGCCATGTCAGCATGGTAGGAATATTGCAGGTCATTTAGCGCTCGCTTTTAATGAATGATTAGTCAATGCAGTTCTCCATATATCTTCTCAGCCAAGCCTTGGCTGATACCTTCTACATTGGCGATTTCGTCAATACTAGCACTTTTTACACCGTCTAAACCACCAAAGCGCGTCAGCAAGGCCTTACGTCGCTTCGCACCAACGCCCTCGATATCTTCCAAACTAGAGTGTAATCGCGCTTTGGCGCGCTTGGCGCGGTGCCCCGTGATAGCAAAGCGATGTGCTTCATCTCGTATTTGCTGCAGCAGGTGCAGGCCTTTGTTGTCTTTCTCTAAATTGAGCATCTCACCTGTATCAGAAAAGATCATGGTTTCCAAGCCCGGCTTGCGCTCCTCACCTTTGGCGATGCCCACCAGCAAAATATCGTGCAAGCCGACCTCTGCCATCACCTCAACCGCTACGCCCAATTGCCCTTTGCCGCCATCAATAAACACCAAGTCCGGCCGCACACCCTCTCCAGCCGCTACTTTTTTATAGCGTCGCGTCAATACATCGCGCATCGCGGCATAATCATCGCCCGGGGTGATGCCTGTGATGTTGTAGCGGCGATATTCACTATTTTGCATATCTCCACGGTCAAACACCACGCAACTCGCCACCGTCGCTTCGCCCATGGTATGGCTGATATCAAAACATTCGATGCGCTCTGTGCTATCCGACAAGTTTAACGCCTCGCGTAGCGCCACTAATTTAGCGGCCTGATTTGCCGAAGTCGCCGCACGTTGACTCAAGGCGAGCTCGGCATTAGTTTGCGCCATTTTCAGCCACACACGTTTGTCGCCTATAGGATTAGTATTGATTTTCACCTTACGTCCTGCCTGCTCGCTCAGCACCTCTTCAAGCACGGCTGTTTCGATTTTAATCCCCGTCACAATCAACGGCGGCGTATTTTGCGCTACGTAATGTTGTGCCAGAAATGCCTGAACACTATTTTCCAAAATTTCACCTTCGGTATTTTTTGGCAGGTAACTTCTATCACCCAAATGCCGCCCACCACGTATCATCACCAGATTGATACAATGCTGACCTTGCAACTCAGCACAGGCAATGACATCGGCATCCGACACATTAAAATCGCTGACAAATTGTTTGGCCTGCACTTGACGCAAGGCTTGAATACGGTCACGAAACACCACCGCCATTTCATATTCCTGGTTAGCGGCTGCGGCATTCATTTGCGCAGCAAGCGCATCCATCACCTCAGTGGTTTTACCTTGTAAAAACATGACAGCCTGATGTACGTCGTTGCGATAATCAGCATCTGAAATTAAACCAACGCACGGCGCAGTACAACGCTCGATTTGATGCTGTAAACATGGGCGACTGCGATTGGCAAATACCGTATTTTCGCAAGTGCGCAGTTTGAACACTTTTTGCAATAGCTGAATACTCTCACGTACCGCTACCGAATTAGGAAAAGGCCCGAAATACTGACTGCCTTTACGTTGCGAGCCGCGATGAAATGCCAGGCGCGGAAACCCATCCCCTGTAAGGGTGATGTAAGGGTACGATTTATCGTCACGAAATAACACGTTGTAACGCGGCATCAACCCTTTAATCAGATTATTTTCCAACAGCAAAGCTTCAGCTTCGCTACGCGTTACTGTGGTTTCTATTTTGACAATGTTGCTCACCATCATGCGCGTACGCGGACTGGGCAAGTTTTTATTGAAATAAGACGAAACGCGTTTTTTGAGATCTTTGGCTTTGCCTACATAAATCACCTCGTCCGTAGCGTTGATCATGCGATAAACGCCAGGCAAGTTGGGCAGGTTTTTTAAGATGGGTTTCGGGTCGAACATGAGCATATTTTAACAGCTAAGCAC
>CAMBZE010000046.1 GCA_945872425.1 Methylotenera oryzisoli
CTTACTCACCCCGCACATTAGAGGCAGTAGCATTTTGATAAGGCAGGATTTAATCAGAAATTATTTAAATAAACTTTGAGTCTCTTGATTGATTTCCTCTTCCAGCGCTTTGTCGTTAGTATTTTTAGCAATTGATTTAGCGTATTCCACTAGCGCTTTGGCAGCAGGAATGTCGCCCATAGCCACTTTAACTTGCGCCAATATATAACTTCCTTGCGCTTCAAAATAGGCCCCGCCTTGGTCTTTTGCAAATTTAATAATTTTATTGAGGGTTTTTTCTGCACGGACGTAATTTTTTACATTCGCATAATAACGTCCAAGTTCGATACTGGCGTGTGCGTATTGATCCAAAGTGCCGGACTTTTCATGCATTAAATAAGCTTTGACTTGATATTCAAGCGCTAACTCATGTTGACTGATAATGTGATAAGTCAGCGCAATTTTTTCATAACTCTCGCCACGTTCGTTGTCATTTCCATCGAGTTTATTGCCGGAGAGATACGCTTCTAACGCAGGTGCGTATTGCTTGTCATCAAAGTGAATGTTTCCGATGGCGATGTAACCCATGCGCTCAAACCCCTTGTGGTTAGCGAGCTGCGCCTGTTGAATCACCTGTTGATAACTTGCAATTGCCTGAGTCAATTGTTTGGCGGCTTTATACGCGTGGCCGGTAATTAAAGCGATCACAGTCTTATCAAAAGCATCGGTTGAAAATGTATCTGCGGCTTTGAAAGCCGCTAAAGCGCCATTTAAATCATCTTTAGCACTCAAGATGCGGCCCTGGCATATCAGCGCATCCCGGTCGTTTTTATTAACGCTTAATGCTTTGTTTGCTGATGTTGTAGCCGCAGCAATATTGCCCCGCTCATAAGCTTTATTGCAATCGGCAGCATCAGGACTGATGGCGTAAACATTGTTAAAAAACAATGAAATAAAAATAGATGTTAAAGTAATTTGGAGTTTCATATTTTGTATTTTCTCAATAGTTGTTGGGTTAAGCCCAAATTTTAATCTAATAATGCCAATAACCCAGCTTCATCTAGGATAGTAACACCCAGTTCCTGCGCCCTATCCAGCTTGCTACCGGCATCGCTGCCGGCAATGACATAATCTGTTTTTTTAGATACGCTACCGCTGACTTTGCCCCCTGCCGCTTCTAGCCGCTCTTTTGCGTTATCACGAGATAAATTAGGTAGCGTACCCGTCAGCACGAAGGTTTTACCTGCAAGACTTCCGGATGCGGCTTGTTTGCCATCCGTTTCTGACCAAGTGATACCGGCGGTCAGCAGTTCTGCAATGACTGCTTGATTATGTGCTTCTGAAAAAAAGTTGGTAATAGATTCCGCAACTACAGGGCCGACATCATTAACGTTCAACAAATCTTGCACACTTGCCTGCATTAAAGCTGACAAATTACCAAAGTGTTTGGCTAAATCTTTTGCCGTCGCCTCACCGACATTACGCATGCCTAGCGCGTAAATAAAGCGTGCTAGCGTGGTGGCTTTACTTGTTTCAAGTGCATTCAGTATATTCTGCGCTGATTTAGTTGCCATGCGCTCGAGACTGCTCAAGATGGTTAAATCAAGCTTATAAATATCAGCCAGCGTATGCACTAAATTAGCTTCAACCAATTGATCAACCAGCTTTTCGCCCAAACCTTCAATATCCATGGCACGGCGGGAGGCGTAATGCGTAATCGCTTGTTTACGTTGTGCCGGGCAAAACAAGCCGCCTGTACAGCGCGCTACCGCCTCATCTGCTTGCTTCAAAATATGCGAGCCGCATTCCGGACACGCCGTAGGCATTTCAAAGCGTCGCGCATTGGTGGGGCGCTTTTCAATCACGACACTCACCACTTCCGGAATCACATCCCCTGCCCTGCGCACGCTGACTGTATCGCCGATGTGAATGTCTTTACGGCGCACTTCGTCTTCATTATGCAGTGTGGCATTGGTCACGGTAACGCCACCGACAAACACCGGTTTTAATCGCGCCACCGGGGTAATGGCACCGGTGCGACCAACTTGCACGGTAATATCTTCAACTGCCGTGAGCGCCTCTTGCGCGGGAAACTTGTGCGCAATCGCCCAGCGTGGCGCACGCGATACAAAGCCCAGCTCATTTTGTTGATTAAACAGATTTACCTTGTACACCACACCGTCAATATCAAAAGGTAGCTGGTTGCGGATCTGGCCGATTTTTTGGTAATACGCCTTCAAACCGGCCGCGCCTGTTACCACTGCACGTTCATGACTGAGCGGGAAATGCAAGTCGGCTAAATAATCCATCGCGGTGTTATGAGATGTGAATGCAGGCACACCATCGGCGGCACCTAAACCATAGGCAAAAAAGGTTAATGGGCGCGTGGCCGTTACTTTCGCATCCAATTGGCGCAGGCTTCCCGCAGCAGCATTACGGGGATTAGCAAATAACTTCTCGCCTTTACTTAACTGTGTTTGATTGAGCTTTTCAAAATCACGCTTGAGCATTAACACCTCACCGCGAACTTCTAATAATTGCGGTGGTTGTATGCAGTTTAAGCGCAGAGGGATTGCGCGTAGCGTGCGTAAGTTGTGCGTGACATCCTCACCGGTGTAACCATCGCCGCGTGTTGCACCTTGTGTGAATAAGCCATGTTCATAAGTCAGTGTGATAGCCAGGCCATCAAATTTTGGCTCAACTGCGTATTCAACCTGAGTGACACCTAACGCCTCACAAATGCGTTTATCAAACGCCTCTAACTCATTATCTTCAAAGGCATTGTTGAGTGATAACATGGCCTGACGATGCGTAATGTTATTAAAAGCATTCGTCGCAGAACCACTCACGCGCTGGGTAGGAGAATCTGACGTAATGAGATTCGGATGAAGATTTTCTAGCGTTTGCAACTCACGATAAATTTTATCGTATTCACTATCGGGCACCGAAGGCGCATCCAGCACATAATATTCGTAGTCATAACGTACAATAAGATTGCGTAGCTCGAGAATGCGCTGTTCCGTACTGCTCAACATTTAACAAAATCCAATTAAGAAAACAACCTAAGTGCGCTATCAGCGCCGGGAACAATACCTCTTACCAGCATCGTGGCGTGAATCACTTTAAGCTGTTGACGGATTTTTTCAATCTGAATATCACTTAATACTCTATTATTGTCATCCACCAACACTGCATTGAGGCCGGTTTCCATCTGCCGGGCTATTTGCACCATACGGTTAAAGGCTTCTGCACAATGCTTCACATGCGGAATGTCTAATTGAAAGGTGACCGCCTTCACCACTGATGTTCTTAGCATCTCCGCGCTAAAAGGATGTTGGTCACGATTAAACATAATAAAAGAAGGTGGCTGAGGGAGCGCCTGCTTATTGTCACCTTCGTCAAAGTACTTGAAAGTCCCATCTGCCGCCAATGTCAGCCCATGCGCTTCAGACAGGCCTTTCAGTTTGGTGCCAGTAAATGCCCCGTTATCGCCATGTATAAGATGAAAACCCATGGTTTTATCCACTTCAATACAGAATGCATCAAGTGCGTTAGCTGTGGCGAGGGCATCACCTGAGCTTTGCCATTCCACATGGGCGTTAATATCCAAGCCCAAGGTTTCAACAGCGAGTTTAAAACGGTTCAACATGCTACGCGACACCGCACCGGCACGATCTGCCAATTGCAAACTGCAAGCAAACCTTGATATTGGCTGATTCAGGGTTTGTAGCCTAGTGGAAGCATCTTTAAGCAACACCCACTGCTTGTTTGAATCCAGCACATGCACATAAACCGGCTTTTCATAATCATCAAACAGCCCATTCAATGCATTATTCAGCTTTTCTGCTGATGACTCTGTAGTAGATTCTGTCGCCAAATATAATACTGCGGTTAAATCCATTTGCGCGTGCAGCATGGCTGGCAGACTTGACGCAGACTCTTTCAAAACTTCTGGTGTTGTTTGATGCTCAGCATCTAATTGATGCGCGGCCTCATTGGCATCGCATGCAGGTTCTGCCTCTGCCGTATCAATAACGGCTGGGTCTTCTGGATCAGCGTCTTCCGGTGGTTGCTCGGCTGAATTATCAGATTCTCCGCTCGCAAAATCATCTTCTGTAGCCACGGTTGGCTCAGGAAGCGAAATGGAAAAATTATCATTTGCCAAGTCATTGTCAGCAAAATCATCGACTTCATAGGGTAGCTTGCCAACATCCAACTTGGGGTCATCCAGCAACGCATCACTTTGTAAATGAGTGAAGCTATTTTTCACTTGTTGATGGAATCGTCTTTCTTGCCACCAGTTAAAAATAAGCACGGCGGCGATAATTAACGCCCCAATCACAATCAATATTATTTGCAACTCACTCATTTACATTAAACTTTCAACTTTGTTTTAGAATTATTGGCTACTGTGTCGCCAGCGCCTCTACCATTCTCACTGCCGCCTCCATATCCACATCCACGATACGCGAAACACCAGCCTCCTGCATAGTAACACCTATCAATTGCTGTGCCATTTCCATCGTGATTTTATTATGACTCACGTATAAAAACTGTGTTCTTTCCGACATTTTTTTCACCATCGCGCAAAAACGTTCGGTATTGCTGTCATCCAATGGTGCATCCACCTCGTCCATCAAACAAAACGGCGCAGGATTAAGCCGGAATAAGGCAAATACCAAGGCCAGTGCCGTTAAAGCTTTTTCACCACCTGATAACAAGTGAATCGTGCTGTTTTTCTTACCGGGCGGTTGCGCAAACACCTGCATTCCGGTATCTAAAATTTCTTCGCCAAGCAGCTCTATTCGTGCCTGCCCACCGTCAAATAGCGTTGTAAACAGCTCGTTAAAGTGCTTATTTGCCTCATCAAAGGTTGCCTGTAAACGGTTGCGCGTTTCTCGATCTATTTTGCGAATAGCGTCTTCAAGCGTTTGACTCGCCTCTGTCAGGTCATGCCATTGGCTATCTAAATATTGTTTACGCACCTGTTCAGTGGTCAGCTCTTCGATAGCGGCCAAATTTACCGCCCCCAAAGCTTCAATATCAAACTCCAGTTTATTTTTCTTTCTCTCCAATTCGCTCACTTTGGGGTCAGCGCCCATAGACTGGGTTAAGTGGTTCGCGAGTACAGATTCATCAATATTCAAAGACACCAACTCGACTTGGCACTGCTCAAAGTGCAAACGTGCCTCTTGCTCGCTTAGTCGACCGGCTTCAAGTTTATCGCGTAATGGATGCAATAAGTGTTCTTGCTGTAACCGCAAGCGCTCATGCTGTTGTAACGCCACCTCACATTCGCTCATTGCATTGCGCGCACTTGCCAAGGCTAGTTCGCGCTGCTGCTTTAGGTTCAAGGCCGCCTCTAAATTGGCTTTTAAGGCTTCCATTTTAGTGGCGGCCAAGGTGGCTTCCACTTCAGTGCAACGTAATTTTAGCGATGTTTTTTCTTCATGTAAAAATTCAAGTTTAACATTTAACTCATTGATATTATTTTGTATTAGTTTGATATTAAAACTTTTTTCTTGATGTGTGCGCTCAATGAGTTGCAGTTGATGTCGCGCTTCGTTCAGCAGCAACTCTGCCGCTTGCTTATTTGCCTCCATCGCGGATTTTTCAGTTTGCAGTTGAGCTAAACTGGCCGTCATTTCACGCACACCATGTTCTTTTTGTACTTGTTCAGCTTGTAGTTTGTGTAATTTTTCCTCAGCCAACACACAATCTGACTGGAGCATTTTTTGCCGCTGAATGGCATTGGCTTGCTGCTGTTTCAGTTGTTGCAAACTCAAGTTAAGCTGATGCGCTTGCTGTGTGGCAGATTTTAATTGCTGCTGCTGTGCATGCTGACTGGTACGCAATTGCTGCAAAGTGCTTTCCAATTGTGCAACTTGACTATTTTCGTGTGCTAAATGTTGTTGCGTCTCCGGTAACTGCGCCTGCAATGCCGTCAAGCGTGTTTGCCGCTCTAGCACGCCATGCAATATTGATTGCGCACCAAAATACGTCACGCTGTGCCGCGTGTAAATATCGCCATGCTGGTTTACCAAGCACTCGCCATAATTGAGCGCGCGACTGGCTTTTGCAACATTAACGCCCTCTTCCAACAAATACGCCCCGGATAGCCAATCCTGCAATACCGCTTGATGGCTCGGCTCGATATGCTCAATCAGTGAATACAAAGACGTGTACGGCGATGATTTTTTCGTTTCAACATCTGCTTGAGAGGTCGTTAATGCCAAACTCAAAGCCGCTGGCGGTCTATGGGTAAAGTTACTTTCTAACAATGATGCGTCATGGGTAACGGCGTTAAGCCTAGCTCCTAGCACTGCTTCAAATGCAGCCTCCCAACCTGACTTGATGCGAATGGCTTGCCAGATTCTCGCCTGACCATTTAACCCGGTATTTTTTAACCAGGCAGTCAAAGTGGCTTCATTATTACCTTCGCGCATAGATTGCTGCATCTTGGTTAGAGAGCTAATCTCAGCCTCAAGCACGTGCAGATCGCGTTGCCGCGTATGCGCTTCTTCTCTACGTGTTTTAAGCTCAGCATGGATTGCCTGCTCTGTTTGCAGCGTATTGGCATTTTGTGCGTCTAGGGCAACAATTTCCGCTTCCAAAGTAGTGATTTGTGTTTGTTTTTCAAGCAAAGCATCCTCGGCGAGGATCTGCAGTGAGGCATAATTTTGTTGCAAGCGTTTTAACTGCTCAGAGGTTTCAGTGATAGAACGGGCAATGTGTCCAATATTTGCCTGTTCTAAGCGTAAGTGCTGCTCTGCATTCAACCAGGCGGATTGGCTGGCATTAAATGTCGCAAGTGCGGCCTGATAGTATTGCAATTGCACCGGCACGGCCTCGCGCGCAGCCTGAAGAACAGTTTCCGCGATTGAAAAATCTGTGTTTGCGGCCAATATATCTGCCTGAGCTATTGATAGCGCATTTTCAACATTGCTTTGCTGTGCGGCGTTTTTCTCCAACTGTGCAAGCAATTGTTGCAATTGCAATTGCATACGTTCACGCGCATCAGCTGTGTTTTTTACTTGATTTTCCAGATTTGAAACTACCGCATTCGCTTCATAGTAACCCGCCTGCGCAGAGCTCACGGACTCAGTAGACGCAATATGCGACTGCCGCGCTATTTCCAGCGCACTTTCACTACTGCGCAAACTTGCCATTTGCGCCTCAAGCTCATTCACCAGCTTTTCTACGTTACGCTGAGCTTTTTCCCACTGCACGCTCGCGTCACGTTTTTTCACCAGCCAAACCTGACCTTTGGTCATGTTTAAAGCTTCTTGCATACGATGATATTGCTCGGCGATGACCGCCTGTGATTGCAAGCGCATGATCTGCTTATCAAGTTCGCGCAAAATATCTTCTACGCGGGTTAAATTTTCACGCGTATCACGCAAACGCAACTCAGTTTCACGGCGGCGCTCTTTATACTTACTAATACCGGCGGCCTCTTCAAGAAAGATACGCATTTCCTCAGGCTTGGCTTCCACAATGCGGCTAATAGTATTTTGCCCAATAATGGCATACGCGCGACCGCCCAAGCCTGTGCCCAAAAATAAATCCGCGACATCACGACGGCGCACTACGCTGTTATTAATGTAATAAGTAGAGCCTTTATCGCGCTCAATGACGCGCTTTACCGAAATTTCAGCATACTGCGACCACGCCCCCGATGCGCCGCCCAAACTGTTATCAAACACCAGTTCAACGCTGGCGCGAGAAATAGGCTTGCGATTACTGGAGCCATTAAATATCACCGCATCCATGGCGTCAGCGCGCATTTCTTTAGCAGAAGACTCGCCCAACACCCAGCGCACGGATTCCATGACATTGGATTTTCCGCAGCCATTAGGCCCGACAACGCCCACACGCTGCCCGTGAATGTGCAACGTTGTTGGATCAACAAACGATTTGAAACCTGCCAGTTTTAGGTGAGTTAGCCGCAAAATGAGTTTTGAATTTTAGATCAAATTTTAGTTTGAATTTTTAAGCGTTATAATAACGTTTTTTAAGCTATAAGCTGTGTTTTCTATCATGACAGAACAATCTTTGGGTGTAAAACCCACCGCACAACCTTCTAAAACGTTAGAAACGTTTGAAAATCCAAATCAAGTACGTGATTTCCATATTCACATGGAAATTCCGGAATTTACCTGCCTCTGCCCAAAAACTGGTCAACCGGATTTTGCGATTATTTATTTAGACTACATTCCAGACCAAACCTGTGTTGAACTTAAAAGCCTAAAGCTTTACATGTGGTCGTTTCGCGACGAAGGCTGCTTCCATGAAGCCGTCACTAATCGCATCCTAGACGACCTAGTAGCCGCAACACAGCCAAAATTCATGCGCGTTACCGCCAAATTTTACGTACGTGGCGGCGTATTTACCAACGTAGTTGCAGAGCATCGCCAAGCGGGATGGCAACCACAACCACGCGTTGAGCTAACCCAGTTTGAAAGTCAATCCAATATACGCGGCTAGTTTCAGCAAAATGTAGCGAAAGTCATTGACAAGCGCACTGCCCATCTTTAATATGGCGCCTCGCTGACAACACAACAATTGACAAGCGAAGATATGTAGGTACGGGGGTATAGCTCAGCTGGGAGAGCGCTTGCATGGCATGCAAGAGGTCAGCGGTTCGATCCCGCTTACCTCCACCAAAATAGCTTAGATTTATCGGTCATTTATAGTAAAATGCCGCAATTGTAGTGACGCAGTAAAATTCTTAGGTCCCCATCGTCTAGAGGCCTAGGACACCTCCCTTTCACGGAGGCGACCGGGGTTCGAATCCCCGTGGGGACGCCAATAATGGCTTAAGTTGTTGATTTTTAATAACTTCACGCAAATAAAATCGAATCAAGCATAAAAGTGGCACTGCAAGATGGTGCTGATATGAAATGCGACTCGATTCTCAACCTACGTATTTCATAAATCATATCCATGTAAAACACTCCAGATACCACCAGCTAAAACACTGAATGGTGACATACTGAGGTGGAAGCTATTGGACGCCGTTTCCACCCCTAATCTGGAAAGTATTGCACGCCGATTAACATGCCGCATAGGCAAGGTTACTCTTAAACCAAAGTCACACTAATGGTGTAAGTTCAATTGGATCTTTGATCAAAAGCTCGCTTAAATTTCTTTAAATCTTTCACTGCAAACATTTGATTTCGTCCAACATTAGAACTTGGGGTTAAGTTACCTGAATTCACATAACGCCTAAATGTTGACATTGAAACTTCTAAATACTCAACAGCTTCTTGCGCAGTGAATTCATCACCGGCCAAGTGGCCGAATAATTGCTCATGATTTATATGGGTGTTATATACTTAACTCCTTTTACGCAATATCGCAGCCAATTCACTCCGTCATTCCGTGCTTGACACGGAATCTAGTGACTTAAAGACGCTGGATACCGACTTTCGTCGGTATGACGGTAGTGTAGGTAGTTAGG
>CAMBZE010000047.1 GCA_945872425.1 Methylotenera oryzisoli
CGCGGTATTACGACCGACTGGTTCTAGCAACAAAGTCGCATCTATCTCAGGCATCTCACGTAGCTGATCCAAGGCCAAGAAGCGGTGCTCTTCCCCCGTCACAATCAAGGTGTCACCCACCACAATGTCATTAGCGCCTAAGCCATTCACGCGTTGAATCGCTTGCTGAAACAAGCTCGTCGTCCCCGACAATACTAAAAACTGCTTCGGAAAGCCCGCCCGTGACAATGGCCACAGCCGCGTGCCAGAGCCACCACACAGAATCACCGGTACAATTTGATGAGGATGTTTATTCATTTTTTTAATAGTTAGGCCTGCTATTGCCCGAACTCGGACGACGCACCAGCCCGCTCGCCCGCCGCCTTCTGCAGGGCCTCGATCTCGGCCCTCAAGGCCGCGTACTCTTGCTGCTTGCGCTGCAAAAAGTTAGCCGTAAGGGCTAGCTTCTCAGCCATGCCCTGCGGGGTCAACAGGTACGCGTAGCCCAACTTGTTTTCGTTTTCTTGGAAGTTGTGCATCTTAACCAAGCCCTTGGCCACCAGCGCCCGCAAGCAGTAGTTGACGCCGCCTAAGCTCACGCCTAGGGCCTTGGCCATCTCGCGCTGATTGATGTTAGGCTCACTTTCAAGCAGGCCCAACACACGAAAGCGCGTGTCCTCTTGCAATTGTTTTTGGCGGGTCATGTTTTTTAAAGGTTAGGGTGTTTGGGCACGCTACCGCCCTACTGTGCTGCCATCAGTCGGGCGGGGTGCGTTTGAATCGGCTTTATTTTTTGTTTTGTACAACTTTGAACAACGTTGTTAATAATAGCATGATGGTTTTTATTTTGACTATAAATAAAAACTATTTTTATGCAGGTGGGGTGGTATTTAGTTGGGATCATCTTGAACGGAGTCGTTATTGAGAACGCAGTTAATTGGAGATGCCCATTGCGGATATACAGTTACGCCGGCGTGACAAGTAGATCAGTGTTTCCCTAGGGAAACACTGATTAAATCCTCATGACCACGCACATGAGGTTTGCGGGATGGGATGCTAGGCAGGCGACGAGGTCAATGGTTGTTCCCTTGACGAGGGACCTAACACAGCAGGCCGCTCGCAAACCCTGTGCCCATCAGGGTTGCGATAAATTTGTGTGCTTACGTATGTGTGCTCCTTGGCTTCGTAGAATAACTACGACCTGCGTCGCACGCCTCGCAATCATCACAAATTTATTCGCAACGTGGCTCATGGTGATTTAATCAGTGCTTCCTTAAAGGGTAATAGATGGCTAATATTTTGATGTACACAAGCGCGGTATGCCCTTATTGCATAAATGCTGAGCGTTTGTTGGTGAGTAAGGGCGTGAAGGAAATCAATAAAATCCGCATTGATTTAGATCCTGGAAAACGTGAAGAAATGATACAAAAAACAGGACGGCGTACGGTGCCACAAATTTATATTGATGCGCGCCATATCGGCGGCTTTGATGATTTGCGCGCTTTGGATTTAGCGGGTGGGTTGGATCCATTGTTGGCATAGCCAGTAATAAGGTCTAACTAACCGAATCTGTTAAAAAAAGTCTGCTAAAATAGCGGCTGAATTTTCCAGTCTTTAAACTAACCTTTTCAATTAACATTTTTTAAGTAGAAAATTATGGCACAAGAAGATAACAACGTAGCACAAGAAAACGCAGCACAAGAACAAGCGCAGCAACCAGGTTTCACCATCGAAAAAATTTACATTAAAGATGCTTCCTTAGAAATTCCTAATGCGCCACAAATTTTTACAGACCGTACACAACCCCAGGTTGGTATTGAGTTAAGCAATTTTGCTCAACAAATTGAAGCGGGTGTGTTTGAAGTGGCGATCAAAGTGACCGTAACTTCAAAAATCGCGGACAAAACAGTATTTTTGGTGGAAGTGACGCAAGCCGGTATTTTCCAAATTCGTAATGTGCCAGATGAAAATATTGAATTGATTGTTGGCATCACTTGCCCAAACATTCTATTCCCTTACGCACGTGAAAGTGTGTCGGATTTAGTGCTGCGTGGCGGTTTCCAACCAGTGCTGCTCAACCCAATCAACTTTGAAGCCTTGTTTGCGCAACAAAAACAGCAACAAGCTGAGCAAGCGGATGCGGCAGCAACTCACTAAGTATTGATGTTTCAGCTTAGCAAGCTCTTCACCGCCTTGTCTCTGGTGCTGATGCCATGGGTGGCTTCAGCATTGGAGTTTAAGTCGGTGTCGGTTCCTAAAGCCGTGTTTTACGATGCGCCTTCCAGCGCTGCAAAAAAAATCTTGCTGTTGAGCCAAGATTGCCCCGTTGAAGTCATTGTTAATCTGGGCGATTGGCTGAAAGTGCGCGATGCACAGGGTAGTATTAGTTGGGTTGAAACAAAGCAGTTATCCAATAAGCGCACGGTGGTGGTGAGTAGCCCTCGGGCGGAAATCAGGCAGGCCGCAGATGCTACTTCTAACTTGCTGGCTACGCTGGAAAAAGATGTACTGCTGGAGGTGGTTGATGCAAAACTTAATCATGGTTGGATTAAAGTGAAGCATCGCGATGGTATTACGGGGTACATCCAAATTTCATTGATATGGGGCGCTAATTAGATGGCAAAAATAGCCGTGCTGGGAGCAGGTGCTTGGGGGACCGCGCTTGCTATGAACATTAGCCAGCGTCATCAAGTGTCGCTCTGGGCGCGTAACGCGGGCCATGTGTCCGGTATGCGCAAGGCGCGCGCTAACCCCTTGTATTTGGGCGATTTTAAATTTAACGATCAACTGCAGATTGAAGATAACTTGCAAACTGCACTCGATGGCGCAGATTTGATTTTATCTGTGGTGCCCACAGCGGGTTTCAGGGGTATTTTAAAAGACATCAAGCAGCTTGGCAGCCAATTGCCAATTATTTGGGCGCACAAAGGTTTGGAGCCGCAAACGGCCAAGTTACCTTATGAGGTCGCGCTTGAGGAATTAGGCCATGCGCAAATGTGGGGTGCGCTGTCCGGGCCAAGCTTTGCAGCGGAGTTGGTACGTGGCTTGCCAACCGCGGTAACATTGGCTGCCAATGATGAAGCCTTTGCTAACGAAGCCGCATTGTTGATACATGGTGCTAATTTACGCGTTTATCACACCACCGATGTAGTTGGCGTTTCGGTCGGCGGCGCGGTTAAGAATGTGATGGCGATTGCTGCCGGCATCTCTGATGGCATGGGTTTTGGTAACAATGCCCGTGCTGCGATGATTACACGCGGTTTAGCTGAGATGACTCGCTTTGGCATGGCATTGGGGGCTAAAACCGAAACCTTTATGGGGTTGGCAGGGGTTGGTGATTTGATTCTAACCTGCACCGGCCAATACTCCAGAAACAGGGAAGTTGGCTTGCAGCTCGCCAGTGGCAAAAGCTTGAGCGATATTTTGCAAGGTTTGGGTCATGTCGCTGAAGGCGTGAATACCGCGCGTGAGGTGATGCGCCGTGCAGAAAATCTTGGTGTTGATATGCCAATTACCCATGAAGTGAATCAAGCGTTGTCACATGGCAAAAGTGCGCAGGATGCAGTGATGGACTTATTGGGGCGCGAACAAAAGCCTGAGGGCGTGTAGTGACCGCTTCCTTAGATTCTTTAGCCGTTAGCTAAACGCCGTTTTCAAACCCTACTTGCCGCCAAGCTTCATACAGCAACACGGCCGCAGAGTTAGATAAATTCAAGCTGCGGCTATTTGGCAGCATTGGCAATCTCACACGGTATTCAGGGGTGAACTCATTGCGAATTTCTTCAGGTAGGCCGCGCGTTTCCGGGCCAAATACAAATACGTCGCCCGCTTTAAATTGAATGTCACTGTGTCGTGTGCTGCCTTTGGTGGTGATGGCAAATAGCCGTTTACCGGAAAGTGCGGCCTTACAGTTAGCCCAATTCTCATGCACTTGCAAGTTGGCGTATTCGTGATAGTCCAGCCCGGCACGTTTGAGTTGTTTGTCTTCCAGTGTAAAGCCAAGCGGTTTTACTAAATGTAACTCTGCGCCGGTATTAGCGCAGAGCCTGATAATGTTGCCTGTATTTGGGGGTATCTCAGGCTCAAATAAAACGATTGTAAACATAAATTTTGATTAGTAGGGTTTGGGCAGCGTTCTTGCGATTACCCAGCATTCTACATGGCTTGCACCCGCTTGTTTTAATGTGCTGGCAAGTTCATTCAAGCTGGCGCCCGTGGTCATTACGTCATCCACAATGGCAATGTTTAAACTTTGTAGGTTTTTCTGGCAATCAAACACGCCGCGTATGTTTTTGATGCGCTCCTTGAGTGGCAGGCTGGCTTGTGGCGGCGTATATTTTGGGCGCTGGCAGGAGGTGTAATCAAGCTTGATTTGCATGCTTTTGCTGATGAGCCGCGCTACCTCCAGCGCTTGATTAAATCCACGTTCTTTTAGACGAGTTTTATGCATGGGCATGGGGATGATGAGGTCAATTTTTTGCTTGGTGTGTGATGGGGATAATTTTTTATCGATCAGCAGGGAAGCAAAGGTATTGGCTAAATGTAAGGTCTGTTTATATTTGTAGTGTTGCAGCAGTTTGTCTGCGGGGTAGTGATAGGTAAAAAGTGCATGGGTTGCATCAAAACTTGGCGGAGAATTCAAGCAGCTGCCGCATACTAAGCCATCTGAAATCAAGGCACATTGTGGACATTGTGCAGCGCTGTGCCAAGGCAAGTCGTTTAAGCAGGCTTGGCATATGCCTACATCACCACCATCGTGACTTGCACACATTAAGCAGGCTTGCTTGAGCAGTAAATTTAGTAGCATTGATTAAATTTTAATCTATTGTTCAAAGTTTACAGGTGGTTTTATTGACAAGGTATAATCTCGCCTAAATTCAATTCTATCTCAATTTCAACACTTCTCCGTTTTGTTGAAAGTTAAAGGAACTGCAAATGCTGGAATTATCTACAACTCCCTGCACCGCGCCTCAAATCCCAGAGGCGGTAATCAGTACTGACCATCTTAAAGCCGGTTTGAATAAATCATGCCATTCTCACGCACATGAAGAAAAAACCGTTAATCGCTGGAGTGTTGCGGAGATTGTCGCATTGTTTGAATTGCCTTTCAGTGATTTGATGTACAAAGCGCAAACGGTACACCGTGAAAACTTTGATGCGAACGCGGTGCAAGTGAGTACTTTGCTCTCGATTAAAACCGGTGGCTGTTCTGAAGATTGTGGTTATTGCCCGCAGGCAGCGCGCTATCATACCGAAGTTGAAAATGAGCCGCTGATGGCTTTGGATGATGTCATCGCCGCAGCGCAAGAAGCAAAAGATAACGGTGCCAGCCGTTTCTGTATGGGTGCAGCCTGGCGCGGCCCAAAACAGCGTGATTTAGAGCCAGTGCTTAAAATGATTGCAGAAGTAAAGGCCATGGGTTTGGAGACTTGCGCGACTTTGGGCATGTTGAAAGAAGGTCAAGCCGAGCAGTTGAAAGATGCCGGTTTGGATTACTACAATCATAACTTGGACACTGCGCCAGAGTTTTACGGTGAGGTGATCACGACGCGCACTTATCAGGACAGGCTGGAAACATTAGACCGTGTGCGCAGCGTTGATATTAACGTATGCAGCGGCGGCATTATCGGCATGGGCGAATCACGCAATCAGCGCGCAGGCTTATTGGCGCAATTGGCCAATATGGAGCGTCCACCTGAAAGCGTGCCGATCAACTTGCTGACCCAAGTGGAAGGTACACCATTGCATGGCACAGAAGAGTTAGATCCTCTGGAGTTTGTGCGTACCATTGCCGCAGCGCGTATCGCTATGCCCAATAGTTTTGTGCGCTTGTCCGCAGGCCGCCAAAGTATGTCTGATGGCATTCAGGCCATGTGTTTTTTAGCGGGTGCAAATAGTATTTTTTACGGTGAAAAGTTACTGACAACGGGCAACCCTGAGGCTGATAGCGATAAAAAGCTGTTTGCTAAGCTGGGTATTAACAAAATCTAAAAAATCATGCTCAAATCGCTGCAAAAAGAACTTGAACAGCGCAAAGCCGATGGCCTGTTGCGCCAACGTCGCTTGTTGGATTCGCCACAGGCTGAGCATATTGTCGCCAATCAAAAGCCGTATCTTTCGTTCTGTAGTAATGATTATTTGGGCTTGGCAAATCACCCGATCTTGATTGCTGCCATGCAAAATGCTGCAGGTGATTCTGGCGTGGGCAGCGGCGCTTCAAATCTCATCACCGGGCACCACCGTTACCATGATGCGCTGGAAAAGCAGCTCGCACAATTTGTTGATTTGCCCGCAGCATTATTGTTTTCAACGGGCTATATGGCGAATATAGGCGTGTTAGGCGCGCTGGCAGGGCGTGGCGATGCAGTGTTTGCAGATAAGCTTAACCATGCCTGTTTAAATGATGGCGCGTACTTTTCACATGCTAAATTTCAGCGCTTTGCGCACAATGATGTAAAGGCGCTGGAAAAATTACTGCAAGCCAGCACGGCAAAACATAAGCTGATTGCCGCAGATGCGGTATTCAGTATGGATGGTGATATTGCGCCGATACCCGAGTATCTCGCACTTTGCGAAAAGTATGATGCGTATCTGTATATGGATGACGCGCATGGTTTTGGCGTTTTGGGCGAGCATGGACAAGGTAGCCTGAATCACTTTAAAATTAAATCTCCTCGAATCATTATGATGGCCACTTTAGGCAAGGCAGCAGGCGTTGCCGGTGCGTTTGTAGCAGGGGAGCAAGTGGTGATTGATTACTTGGTTCAAAAAGCCAAGAGTTATGTGTATTCAACACCGGCGCCGCCAGCACTCTCTGCAACCTTGTCTGAATCAGTCAGGCTGATAGAGCGGGGGGATGATTTACGCGCGAATCTGTATCAGTTGATTGCTTATTTGAAAGATAATTTGAAACTCAGCAAATGGCAGCTTTTGGCTTCGGATACTGCGATACAGCCGCTGATTGTTGGAGATAACAAAAAAGCACTGGCTTTAAGTGAGTATTTGCAAACCTGTGGTATTTTAGTGCCAGCGATACGTCCGCCAACCGTGCCGGTAGGCACGGCAAGATTGCGTATTTCACTCTCGGCGGCACATACTTTGGATGATGTGAAGAAGCTCGTAGCAGCCATTCATCAAGCAGAAAGTGTTTTATGAGCATAAGTCCTAACAATATTCACATAGAAACCGTAGGGGTTGGGCCAAACCTGGTGCTGATTCACGGCTGGGGCATGAGTGGTGCTGTATGGCAGCCGCTGGTGAAAAAGCTCAGCAAATTATTCACCCTGCATATCGTTGATTTGCCGGGAATGGGAATGAGCCGCCCAATCGAGCCATACCATTTGCATGCTTTAGCGGAGAAGGTTGCAGAAAGATTACCGGCAAACGCAGATATTGTCGGTTGGTCATTAGGTGCGCAAGTCGCGATGCGTGTCGCGCTGGACTATCCGGATTTAGTGCGTAGGTTGGTGCTGGTGGGCGCAACACCATGTTTTGTGAATAAGAATTTTGATCAGGAAAAGGTAGAGTACAAATCTACATGGGATATTGGCATTGAGCCTGAAGTGTTTGGTGATTTTGCAGATAATGTGAACGAGGATTATCACAAAGTCATGGGACAGTTTTTAACCTTGCAATGCATGGGTTCAGATGATGCAAGAAGCACGGTGAAATTATTGCGTAGCAAGTTTGCTGAGCGTCCAACCCCTACATCCCAAACTTTGTATCGGGCACTCAATATTTTATTGGAAACCGATTTACGTGCTGAAATTGAGCATTTAAGAAAGCCGACCTTGCTTGTGCATGGCGACAGAGATACCTTGGCGCCGGTACAGGCTGCGCACTGGATGATGAAAACCCTGCCAGTTGGATTTTTACGGGTAATGTCAGGCGCCTCGCATGCGCCCTTTTTGTCGCATCAAGCGCAGTTTGTTGATGCGATTGTTCAGTTCTTAGAACCGACAGCACAGTAGTTTATGCAAGCAAAAGATAGTTATCGTATTGATAAAGCGCGCGCGCGCGCATCATTTGGCCGCGCGGCGGAAACTTACGATGCTGCCGCCATATTGCAAAAGCAAGTGCGGACAGAAATGCTGAGCCGCCTGGATTTGGTTAAACTGAACCCGCAAGTGATACTGGATGCGGGTTGCGGCACAGGAATGGCTAGCCATGCTCTGCAAAAAAAATATGCCAAATCGCAAGTGGTCTCACTTGATTTTGCCTATCCAATGTTGCAAAAAACCCGCAAAACTCGTGGTCAATCAGGGCTGCTTCATCAATTAAAATCGCTACTGGGTGGTAAAAAACAAAGCCTGTTATGTGCTGATATTGAGGCTTTACCTTTAGCTACAGCGAGTACCGGATTGGTTTGGTCGAATCTGGCTATTCAATGGTGCAACGATTTAGATGCAGCGTTGCAAGAGTTTCACCGCGTGTTGCAACCGGAGGGTTTGCTCATGTTGAGTACTTTTGGCCCGGATACCTTGCGTGAATTGAGAATGGCGACTGGCGCCGCAAGTGGCAACGAATATACCAGTGTGAGCCGCTTTATTGATATGCACGACATTGGTGATGCGTTAGTGCGAGCAGGCTTTAGTGCGCCAGTGCTGGATGTGGAAAGATTTACGCTGACTTATGCGGATGTAAAAAGCGTGATGCGTGACCTGAAAAGCATCGGCGCACATAACGCGACCGATGGCCGCGCACGGGGCTTGCTGGGCCGTGGTTTTTTTGCGAGATTAGAGACGGAGTATGAGCGGTTCCGACGAGACGGCAAGTTGCCTGCGACATTTGAAGTGGTATATGCGCATGCCTGGCGTGGGCAAGATAAACCTAAATTTAATGATGGCATATCGCCTATCAACTTTACGCGCTAACGGATAAATAAAAAATGACGCAATCATATTTTATTATTGGCACAGATACCAATGTCGGCAAAACCTATATAGCCAGCGCTTTAATTCAACACTTTGTGACAGCTGGATTTAAAACAATCGGCATGAAACCAATGGCCTCTGGATGTGAGCCAAGCTCAAATGGTCCATGGCAAAATCAGCTGGTGAATGAGGATGTTACCGCCCTGTCGAAAGTAAGCAATCTCTCTGCCTCTTTAGATTTAATCAATCCATACCGCTTTGCACCGGCTATCGCACCACACATTGCGGCAGAGAAAGCCGGTGTTGTCATGGACTGTGCGGTGATAGCGCAATCTTATGAAAAATTGTCACAATTAGCAGACGTGGTGATTGTAGAAGGGGCGGGTGGTTTTCTTGTCCCCATTAATGCGCATGAAACCTTGGCTGATGTTGCTGCAAAGCTGAATATCCCCATTGTTTTAGTGGTAGGCATGCGCTTAGGCTGTATCAATCATGCGCTACTCACGGTTGAAGCAATAAAGGCGCGAGGTTTAAC
>CAMBZE010000048.1 GCA_945872425.1 Methylotenera oryzisoli
TTAATGCAAGAACTCAATCGAGAGGCTAACACGCTTGGCTCAAAATCAGTCTCTGTGCAAACCACACAGGTGTCTATGGAGTTAAAAGTGCTCATTGAGCAGATGAGAGAGCAGATTCAAAATTTGGAATAAAGTTTTTGCTGTTTTATACCTCATGAAAAAAGCCCACCGAAGTGGGCTTGTTAAGCTAAATCATTTCTCTAAAATTCAAAACCTAAAGCGACATTTACAGTATAAAGATCAATATTCTTGAATTCTATACCGATGTCGCCTTTAGGCCCATCAATGTTGGTGTAAGCGGCTTTCGCACTTACATAAATATTTTTGTCGATGCTGTATTGAGCCCCAGCGTTGACAGAATATGCAAACGCCTTATCTTCAGCAATTTTTATGTCAGCAACACCTACACCAAAACCTACAAATGGCGTAAATTTACTATCATTCTTAAAATCATAATAAGCGTTTGCCATATAGATGTTCACACGAGTATCTAAATTAACACCAACGGATGCAAAATCAGCGGCTGAGAATGTCGCTGAGCCAGAAAGCGTATCAACACCGTCAGTTATTGATCCGCTGAGCGTCGTATTTTCAAAATCAAATTTCATTGTGGTAAAAGAAGCGCCCAGCCTTATATTTGGGGCTACATCTTTAAAACCAAATTCGGCGCCAAAAGAAGCGCTTGAGTCGTAATTAGCGCTGAGCTTAGCATTTGTCCAAGTAAGGCCATCCTCGGTTCCGCTATAAGTATTGGTATCAAATTTACTGGGATTAGCATAACCAATTTGACCTTCTACATATGGCGTAGCTGCGTAAGCATTGGTGGATAAAGCAACCGCAGCAACAAATGCTGTAGCGGTAAGAATTTTGTTCATTTTCATACCATCCCTCTCGTGAAAAATATTTCCAATTAACCTTAAACAGGTTGTGGGAATGATAACCTGTTTTGGGATATTTTGCAACATGCGATTTACTTACTCCGTATGGTTGCTTCACTACACTCTTTTAAGCATGACATTTTTCGAGCTCTCCTTATTGAGGCCAGGAAAGATGCACAATTAACGCAAGTGCAATTGGCTGAAAAGCTGAATATTCCTCAGAGTTTTGTTTCTAAGTATGAGCGAGGGGAAAGGCGGCTGGATTTCACCGAATTTATTGAAATTGCAGATTTACTGGGAATCGACACCAGCTTATTTATTGCTAATTATAAAATTAAAATTACAGGGTACCTCACTCCCATAAATTAGTAGGTTACAAAAACGCGGTATCCTGCTACGGGGGTGCCAGGGGTGGTGATTGCGAGTTTAATGTTAATTGTTTCACCGGCATTAAAACCTGTTGCTAGATCTGCGCCTGTCGGTAAGTACTCACTAGGCTTGAAAAGCCTTCTTAATATAGGATTATCTTTAATATCCGTGAGTGTTAACTCCAAGTTTGGGTATGCTTGATTGAACTCGGCTTGATTGATAAGGCTGCTGGATAGGTGCATCAATCCCTCGTAATTTGTATCTTCCTGTATGTCAGAATCATCAATCACGATGCGTTCGATTTGTTTGGGCAGGTTGACGCTACAGGCCAGTTGCTGACAAGCTTTTACAAGGGTTGGCCTAGCATTCGGATAATAAATGACAATTTCGTCACGTAAAAAGTAAATACTTTGTGCAACGGCGACTATCAGCAAAAGGGTAGCGCCTGATAACCATGGCCAGAAACGCGGTTTTTTTATAGACTGTCCGCCATCGAACACATACAGGCATCGTTCGCAGCGTACCTTGCTATCGTGTAGCGGAACTGTGGTAGCAAAAAATTGAGTTTGGCAGGCGGGGCAACGGGTTATGGATCGCATTTTTTAGTGCCCGTGAGCAACACCCAAGAATCCATATATTGAGGTGCTTCCATATCAAACCATTCAGCGTAAATAGCGGAAACGACTGATTCTTGTTCCCGCAGAATGCCAGAAAGTGCAATTTTGCCACCGGCGGTGCATGATTTTGCCAGAGCGGGAGCCAGCACACTTAAAGCGCTGGATAGAATGTTGGCGACCACAATATCAAACTCTTGTGATTGATATTGGCTAGCATGGTAAAAATCTGCGCTTACCGCATTTTGTTCAGCGTTATACAGGCTGGATTGAATCGCCTGTGTATCAATATCAGCGCCTACCACATGACCGGCGCCTAATTTTTTGGCAGCAATCGCTAAAATGCCAGAGCCACAGCCGTAATCCAGAACGCTTGCACCGGCAGTGACAGTTTTTGTTAGCCATGCCAGGCATAGGTGCGTGGTTGGGTGACTGCCGGTACCAAAAGCTAGGCCAGGATCCAATATGATGTTGATGGCATCTGGATTTGGCGAGCTGTGCCATGTGGGTACAATCCACAGTTTGTCGGTGATTTTGATGGGGTCAAATTGCGATTGTGTCGCGCGCACCCAATCTTGCTCTTGAATAATCTCTGTAGTGTATTGCAGGTTGGATAACTTGGTTCGATGTTGCAATCTGGCCATCATGTCATTGACATCTACGCTTTCATCAAATAGTGCGCTGACCAAATTTTGCTGCCAAATGCCAGGCGGCGGGTCGCCTGGTTCACCAAATATGGGTTGTTCATCAATCGTTTCAGCATTTGCATCTTCAATAATAGCGGAGAGTGCCCCTAGCTCCATGAGGGTGTCGCTAATTAAATCAGCGGTATGGTCCTGCGCTTCAATTTTTAGCGATACCCAAGCCATGCTAACCTTGTTTACTTATTGTAAATGCCTAATTTTTGTTCAAGGTAGTGAATGCTGGTGCCACCCAAGTGAAATGCAGCATCAGCCATTAACTCTGCATGTAATGGAATGTTGGTCTTGATACCATCAATCATCATTTCGGACAGCGCAATACGCATACGTGCAATCGCTTGGTCACGCGAGTCACCATAGGTAATGAGTTTACCTATCATGGAGTCGTAATGCGCTGGCACGGTATAGCCGGCGTAAGCATGCGTATCAATGCGCACGCCCGGACCGCCCGGCATGTGGAAGGTTTTGATCTTGCCGGGTGAGGGCACGAAGCTATACGGATCTTCAGCATTTAAGCGGCACTCAATGGCGTGGCCACGTAACTGCACATCTCTTTGACGGAATTTAAGCTTTTCACCTGCGGCAACAAAAATCTGCTGCTGCACCAAATCAATTCCGGTAATCATTTCGGTGACGGTATGTTCAACTTGCAAGCGCGTGTTCATTTCAATGAAGTAGAACTCGTTGTTTTCGTACAGGAATTCAAAGGTACCCGCACCGCGATATTTGATTTTGCGGCAAGCTTCAGCACAACGTTCACCGATTTTGTCACGCAATCTTGGGTTCAATAAGGGTGCAGGCGCTTCTTCAATGATCTTTTGGTGGCGGCGCTGCATAGAGCAATCGCGTTCGCCTAAAAATACAGCATTACCGTGCTGGTCTGCCAAGACCTGAATTTCAATATGGCGCGGTTTTTCCAGGTATTTTTCCATGTAAACAACAGGGTTGCCAAAAGCGGCCTGCGCTTCGGCCTTGGTCATGTTGACTGAAGTCAGTAGCGCAGCCTCGGTGTGTACAACGCGCATGCCGCGTCCGCCGCCGCCGCCCGCCGCTTTGATGATGACTGGGTAGCCGATTTGTTTCGCGATTTTAATAATTTCGCTAGGGTCGTCCGGCAATGCACCTTCAGAACCTGGTACGCACGGCACGCCAGCTTTTCGCATCGCGTTTTTAGCAGACACTTTGTCACCCATCAAACGTATGGTTTCGGCGCGCGGGCCAATAAACACAAAGCCGCTTTGCTCTACGCGCTCGGCGAAGTCAGCATTTTCTGATAAGAAACCGTAACCTGGATGAATGGCCTGTGCATCGGTTACTTCAGCCGCGCTGATCACGGCCGGTACGTTTAAGTAACTTTGGCCAGAGGGAGCCGGGCCGATACAAACAGATTCATCTGCTAATTTTACGTATTTAGCTTCGCGGTCGGCTTCGGAGTGAACCGCAACAGTTCTGATGCCAAGTTCGCGACATGCGCGCTGTACACGCAAGGCGATTTCACCGCGATTCGCGATTAAGATTTTGTCAAACATAGCCATGAAAGTGAAATCCTAGTATTTAGGTAAGACCTGCATTAGGGTGAGATCTTATAGTTAAGCAATAATAAAGAGCGGTTCGCCATATTCAATGGCTTGACCGTTATCAATCAAGATTTTTTTGATTACGCCGGCCTTGTCAGCTTCGATCTCGTTTAATAACTTCATTGCTTCAATAATGCAAATGGTATCACCCACCGCAACGGTATCCCCCACTTCAACAAACGCTTTTGCATCCGGAGAAGGTGAACGGTAGAACGTGCCTACCATTGGAGATTTAACGGCGTGACCTTCATCAACAGCGGGCGCAGCTTCTGCGGGCGCAGCCACTTGTGGCGCCGCAGCATATGGCATAGGCGCATAGTTGGCATAAGGTTGAGCTGGCATGTTGGATGTGAAGTTGCGGCTGATGCGTACTTTTTCGCCATCTTCTGTAAGCTCAAGTTCAGAAATTCCTGATTCTTCAACAAGATCAATTAACTTTTTAAGTTTGCGTAAATCCATGGTAACCCCTAAAAATCTTATAAATTTTTCTACTGTTAATAACGATTGATATGATTGATGGCGTAATCAAGCGCTAGTGTATAGCCTTGCGCGCCTAAACCGCTGATAACGCCGACAGCAATATCAGTGAAATAAGAGTGGTGGCGAAATGCCTCACGTGCATAAACATTGGATAAATGTACTTCAATAAAAGGTACTTTAACGGCGCTCAGTGCATCACGCATGGCAACCGAGGTATGCGTAAACGCTGCCGGGTTGATAATGACAAAATCTACCTTTTTCGCCGCTATTGACTGAATTTTAGTGACAAGTTCAGCCTCGGCATTGCTTTGAAAAGTTTCCAATTCAACATTGGCTAATTTTGCTTTATCCGCCAGCGCCTGGTTGATGCTTTCAAGCGTTGCGCTGCCATAGTGCTCTGGCTCACGCAACCCCAATAGATTGAGATTAGGACCATGCAGTACCAAAATAGATTTAGCTGACATGGTGAACGGCCTGTTTGAGTGATTTGTTGCGTAAATGACTGTAATTCATAAGTGCAAGTTTGCCGAAGTTAATGCGTTTTGTCCAGCAACATTAGCGAAATTAAACGAAATTGCACCAGATGATACGATTAACTTGCAGGTAGAAGTACCCTAAGGAAACACTGATTAAATCCATGTACGTCATTCCGGCGTAAGCCGGAATCCAGAAAAATCAAGACACTAGACACCGGCTTTTCTCGCATGAATCATCTGCTTTAGCAGATATATTCTGCGGTGATGACCTTTACGGTCACGCCGGTGTGACAAATAAATCAGTACTTCCCTAACGTGACAATAAAGGCTTGATTGCAGTCTCGAGTAGCTGCTTGTTAATACGCCCCAAGTGGGATTTTACTACATTGCCATCGGCATTGATGATGAGGGTGTAAGGTAAGACCGCTTGGTCATTGCCAAGTTGATCGCTTAAGTCCATGCCGGAGTTTTCGGTAACAAGAATAGGGTAAGTGACGGGTGAGGTTTGCAAAAATTCTTTAACTGAATCCAGGTCATCAATCGCTATACCCAAAACCACAACATTTTTGTTTTTGTATGCCTGCTGAAATTGTGAAAGCTCTGGCATTTCTTCACGGCATGGTGGACACCATGTTGCCCAAAAATTAAGCACAATGATTTTGCCTTGATACTGACTGAGATGTTGAGGTTTGCCTTGAGCATCCATCAGGCTGGCGGCAAACAATGGCCGACTGGAAATGTTTGAGCTACTGTATTCGGCAAAATGAATAGCAAAGTAGCGAAAGACCAAACCCAAGCCAACAATCAGGACAAGGTACACGAAGAGGGAGAGTGTTTTTTTCAGCATTGCATGGTTTCAGGTAGGCAGCTGCCGCGTTGGTTAAGCGTTTGCAGCAATTCTTCGGCGTTTTTATAGCCTACAATTTTGAGACTAGTTTCTTCTTGCGCCTTGGTGTCAAAGAAGATAATGCCAGGCGGACCAAACAGATTAAATTTTTGCAACAAGGCTTTGTCGTCTGCCGTGTTTTCAGTTACGTCCACTTGCAGCAACACCGTATCTTTTAGCGCGGTTTGTACGCGAGTGTCGCTAAAAGTGAATTGTTCCAGTTCTTTGCATGATACGCACCAATCGGCATAAAAATCGAGCATCACCGGCTTGCCTTGTGCTGCTTGAAGCTGGCTTTCAAGTTCGGCAAGGTTTTTAATGCGGTTAAAATTGAGCGCAGCGCGTTGCTGCGGGAGGTTGTTATTTGCGATCACACCACTTAATGGTTGTAGTGGTGATTGAGCATTGGATAATGCGCCGATCAACATGGCCAGTCCTGCCGCCAGCATCATAATCGCAATGCCTTTCCAGAATTTGAGCGCAGGTTTTGCGCCTGCCGGGAGGTTATCCAGTGCGTGCATAAAAATAGCGGGCACTATCAATAAGGCTGCCCATAGTGCCATTTGTATATTCATGGGTATGATAGGCGTTATCAGCCACACGGCAACGCCTAGCATGAGCACGCCGAATAAGTTACGTACAGCATTCATCCAGTTACCGACTTTGGGTAAAAGCGTGCCGGCTGAGGCGCCAATGAGCAGTAGCGGGGTGCCCATGCCGAGCGATAGTGAGAATAAGGCAACGCCACCCAATACGACATCGTGCGTTTTGCTGATGTAGAGCAAGGCCCCTGCTAGCGGTGCGGCAACACACGGGCTAATAATCAAAGCGGAAAGGACACCCATGATAAAGTCGCTAAAAAATTTCCCGCCTTTGATGCGACTGCTTAAATTAAACAGGCTATTCTCTAAACTGCTGGGGAGTTTTAGCTCATAAAAGCCAAACATGGAAAGCGCAAGCAATACAAAAACCAATGCGCCAAAACTTAATGCCAATGGCGTTTGCAGCGCATTGCTTAACATTTGCCCGGAAAGTCCTGCCGCGATGCCGGCAAGCGTGTAAGTTAGGCACATACCCAAGGTGTAGGCAAGAGATAAGTTAAAGGCGTGCAGGCGTGATGTATGTGCATTTTTGCCGATAATGATAGAAGATAAAATCGGAATCATGGGAAACACGCAAGGGGTGAAAGCGAGCAATAAGCCTGCGCTAAAAAAACCTAAAATAATCAGCCACCATCTACCGCTTTGGAGCAAATTCGCTGCCTGACTGTCGCTGCTGGAGGCCCCGCTTGCCGATGGTGTTGTTCTAGCCGGACTATTGCCAGTCTGATTTTTTAACGAGATGGTGAAGGTTTTGTGTTGCGGTGCGTAGCACAAGCCTTTTTCGCTGCAACCTTGATACGTAGCTTTGATGTTAATGGCTTCGGTAGGCGAAGCTTTGAGCGCAATGATTCCTGTAAAGTCTTGATGAAACACTTCCATCTTGCCAAAATTAGGGTCATTCTTAATGTCGCCAGCAGGTAGATTGACTTCGTGATCGGTTGGTGGGGTTAACACAAATTTAATACGATCTTTATAGAGATAATAACCGGGCGCCACTTTGAAATTTGCATGGACCTGATTGGTGCCAGGCTGTGCATCCTGGCTTATATCCAAGCCAAAAGCGGCATCCGGTGATAAAAATTCATCTTCGGCGGCGTCATTGCTGAATAAGCTTTTGACAGCAGTGCTGGTGTTGCCCGCAATGCTTACCGGTGCGGATAGCACCGTGAACATGAGCAGTAAGAAATAAAAAAAGCGTTTTAACATTGAGACCTTAAATAGATAATTGTGTGTTTACCCATTGCAAATATCGAGGTAAACCACCACTTACATTGATAGCGATTATTTCAGGAAGTTCATACGGATGTGCCTTTATAATAGCGGCTTCAAGTGCATCATATTGCGATTGATTGGTTTTAATCAGCAAAGGAATTTCGTTAGTATGCTCTATACTGCCTTGCCAGCTGTAAATGGATTGGCACGGGCTTAATAAGTTCACGCAAGCCGCGAGCTTTTGCACAACGAGCGATTCCGCTAATTGTTTGGCGCTCGCTTCATCGGGCATATTGGTTAACACCAGTAAAATAGTTTCAGGATTCAACATTTAAGGTAACACATCATGCGATTATTGATAGGTTTAATTTTACTCGCTTTTCCCATTGCCGAGATATGGCTGCTGATAGAATTGGGGCAGCGTTACGGTTTGTGGTTGCTAGTTTATTTAGTCACAATAGGTTTGTTAGGTTTACAACTTATTCGCGATGAAAAACTATTATTTACTGGCCGCATAATGCAAAGCCTGAATGCGGGCGCTAATCCGGTAAAGGTCATATTTGGTAGTGCCCGCAATATGATTGCGGGTGTATTGCTTATTTTGCCAGGGGTCATTACTGATATTATGGCAGTTATATTGTTGCTAATTCCAATTAAAAATGGTCGGCTACCAAGCAACAGCCAGTCATCATCGCCGTATCAGGCAGAGCCATTTCATGCGGAACGTGCGGCAAATGATGATGTGATAGAGGGCGAGTTTCGCCGCGAAGATTAAGAAATTGCCAACACTCAAACCAATTCAAAAGCATTAGAGAGCATTTAAGCATGACCTACCAAATTACCATTCAACCTAGCGGTCACGCTTATTCCGCCAAAGCTCATGAAACCGTGTTGGAATCAGCGATAGACGCAGGGTTTAATATCCCCTATGGATGCCGCAATGGCGCCTGTGGTAGCTGTAAAGGCACGGTATTGAGTGGCGAGGTTGATTATGGGGATTACGCAGCAAGCGCACTTACCGAGGCAGAAAAAGCAGCAGGTAAGGCCTTGTTTTGCTGTGCAAGGCCGCTTACAGACCTCACTATTGAATGCCGTGAAATTAACGCAGGGTTGATTCCACCGCGCATTATCCCTGCGCGGGTTGAGCGCAAAGAGCAGTTATCAAGCGATGTGATGGTCTTGTTTTTGAAATTGCCTAGTGGCGAACATTTGCAGTTTTTTGCAGGGCAATACGTAGAAATCTTACTTAAAGACGGTAAGCGGCGTGCATTTTCATTGGCCAATGCGCCGCACGTGGATAATTTATTGGAGCTGCATTTACGCCTGATCCCAGGCGGGCAGTTTACGCAGTATGTGTTTAACGACATGCCGGACAAAGCGATTTTGCGTATAGAAGCACCATTCGGTAGTTTTTATTACCACAGCGAATCCGAAAAGCCCATGATCATGGTGGCGGGCGGCACAGGCTTTGCGCCAATCAAGGGCATTGTGGAACACATGATCCACAACAATATCAAGCGTGAGGTAACCTTATATTGGGGCGCAC
>CAMBZE010000049.1 GCA_945872425.1 Methylotenera oryzisoli
GTTTTGAGGTGTATTGTTGCGGCGCACCTGCGATGGTGGAAGTGGCGCACGTTAGCTTTATCAATGCCGGGCTAGCTGAAGAGGCATTTTTCTCCGATGCATTTAACTACGCAAAACCAGTAACAAGCGTGGGAGTTTAAGAGTACCTAATTTATAGAAGCGTCCTTAAGGAAGTCTTCCTTAAACAACAATCCCTGCTTGTTTTTTCCCTGCGGCAAGCGTTTGGATGAGCTTTTCAAGATCTGAATTTTGTATTAACTCTTGTGCGAGTTTGGCGGCTGTTTCAGCTTTTTCAAAATCACCTTCTGCAAGGGCATGCATGCCTTCTAATAGCGCAGCATTGCCCGCTTTCAAGCGCAGAGATTCTTTTTTGCTGCGTCTATTTGCAGGTAAGCGGCGTAAAAAATGCACAAATCTCAAGCTGTAATGCAGCCCAAAAAAGATGAGCACAAATAAAACAAGTAAGAAATTAAATGAAACCTGCACGCGGTAAGGCGAGCGTACGATGAGCACATAGCCTTGATTATGGCTTACCAACCATACTGCAAGTACGAGCAGTAGAAACATCAGCAGCCACCAAATAATTTTGCGTTTAATCATTTTTTTAAGACTTATTTTTCAAGACTTAGCTTGTAGCGGTTTACTGCGGCAAAACTATCCGTTAACTGCGGTAATTCTATGCTGATATTATTGCTTGATAATTTTTTGAGCAAATTGAATGCTTTGATAGTGTTGGGGTGTTGGGTATCAAAATATTGATTGAGCCAGCCGTGAATAGTGTTCAAATCCGCTTTATAGGTGGCTTCATCATGTTGTAGCAATGCAATGCGTGCGGTTAATAACCTTAATTTCAGGTTTTCTCGTAGGTAAAATGCGTGGTCAGCGGCCAGTAACGGCGGCTCAGGTTTGTCGATGCGCTCTACTGTTACCAGATTTTTAATATCCTCCCAAATGGCAAAGCCAAATTTCTGCAAGGCATTTTGCGCTGTAGTTTGTGGTTGCCGCTGTGCAGCATTGGCATTGAGTGTTGGCTGGCGCTCACTAATTAAGGGTAATGTGCCACACAGCTCTGATAAATGAGTCAGTTGCACGCTCATGCTGATGACATCTATTTGCGGTAGATCGCGCAAATTTTCAATTTCAATGTTGAGTGTTTCACGCAGTTGTACCGCACGAGGTAAATCAATTGATTGTAAGCGTTGCTGTGCTGCCTGCAGGGCGAGCAGGGCCGATTTTACATTACCAGCCAGTTGTAATTGTTGATTGGCAATGTTTAGCAGTTGCTCTACTTCAGCCACGGCGGTTGATTCGCGATTCTCAGCCAGTTGGTTGTACAGCGTTTGCAGCACTTCTTGTTGATCACGTGATTCTGCCAGTTTTTGTTCTAAAATCACGGTGCGTGCATTGGCCTGTGTGCTGCGTTCCTCGGCCTGTTTTGCCAAGGCCAGGCTTTGTTGATTGAGCGCCTGGTATTCTTCTAATTTATGGCTGAGGGATTGCTCAACCTCATTGAACTTGTGGCGCGTATTTAGCCACTGCCAAGCCAGTGTTAATAGGGCGATGATGACCAATAGCAGTGTCCCGGTGGTCAACATGGATGATTTGCGCTTTTCTACAAATAACGGTGTTGCCTGGTTTGAATTCTGTACTGGGTCTAAATTTTGCACTGGGTCTAAATTTTGTACTGGATCAGTCATGGTTTTTTGCTAATTGTGATAAACATTCCAACATCGCGTCATCGCCAGGTGCAGTCGCAACCAGCACTTTCAGGCCAAGTTGCCTGGGTAGCTCGGCTATTCTCTCATGGTTAACGCATAAGGTCACATGCCGTAACCAGAGGGACTCACCTGCCATTTGTAATAAATGGCGCATGGCCTCGCTGCTGGTAACAACCACAGCATCCAGTTTACCCTGCTGCCATTGCTTGCTGAGTAATTTGGAGTCCGATTGTGGGTTTACCCGGCAATAGCTTTCGGCGAAATACACATTGGCACCACGAGATTTTAACGTATCTGTCATGAGCTCTCGCCCGCCAGTGCCACGAAAAATGGCAATAGTCATATCCGCAACATTTTGCATTTCAGAAAGTGCTAACAGTGTTTCACTGTCAAAGCGCGTGTGCGGAATCAACACATTGTGAATCCCATAAAGGCTAAGCGCTTTTGCGGTTTGATGACCGATGGCTGCAAATTTCAAGTGCTCCGGCACGCTGCCAAATTTTTTAAGCACGCGCGGCATGGCGTAATCAACCGCGTTGGAGCTAATAAATATTGCCCAGTCTGTGGTTTCAAGTTGGGAAAGCTGCTGCTCAAATAAGTGATAATCCGGTAAAGGCGCCACCGCAATGAGGGGGAATAAAATGGCCGTGCCACCATGATGCTGTATGGCATCGCACAAACTCTGCGCCTGATCAACGGGTCGCGTGACGGCGATGTGTAAATCCTTGAGCAGAGAATCAGCAGGCATGATGGCTCATTACAGTGCCGCCAGTATTTTATCCGCGCCTTTTGCAATGAGCTGGCTTGCGAGCGCCTTACCCAAAGCTTCGGCATGGTTTCTGCTGCCGGTCATGGTTTCAATTAACATTTGCTTGCCATCTACACTGGCAACAAAGCCGGTAATGCGAATGTTATTGGCTTCACACACCGCATAGGCGCCGAGCGGCACGGTACAGCTACCGGCAAGGGCACGGCTCATACCACGTTCTGCCTCGACACACACCTGTGTATCCGGATGGTTGAGCGGGGCAAGCGTCGCGAGTAAGTCAGTGCGACTGGCGTTAATTTCAATCCCCAACGCGCCTTGCCCTACGGCCGGGATGCTCTGTTCGGGTGAAATAAATTGACGGATTCTATGACCTAATTCCAATCTGATCAAACCGGCCGCTGCGAGAATAATCGCCGCATATTGACCCTCATCCAGTTTGCGTAAACGCGTTTGCAAATTACCGCGTAACGATTCAATCTTTAAGTGTGGAAAGCGTGCCTGTAATTGGCTCTGACGGCGCAAGCTGGAAGTGCCGACGACGCTATTTGTTGGCAAGTCTTCAAGTGCGGCAAAGTCGTTGGAAACAAAGGCATCGCGCGGGTCTTCACGTTCGCCTGTGGCCGCAAGTATAAAGCCCGCAGGCAAATTCATGGGAACGTCTTTCATGCTATGCACGGCCAAATCTGCACGACCATCTTCCAACGCCATTTCCAGTTCTTTTACAAACAAGCCTTTGCCACCGACTTTAGCCAAAGGCGTATCCAGAATTTGGTCGCCAGTCGTCGTCATGCCTAAAATGGTGACTTCAGTTTGTGGGTAAAGCGCCTGCAAACGGCTTTGAATATGGCGTGCCTGCCACATGGCAAGGGCGCTCTCGCGTGAGGCGATCACGAGTGTTTTGGGTTGAGTTTTCATGCCTGTGATTTTATCACAAGGCGATGTTTACAAACCTTTAGCGCATACAGCTTAAATAACGCACTAAAGTCTTTATTTTGGGTAAGCCTGCTTAAAAGCCAAAATCACTTCCCGCACTACTTTGCGTTGTGGCGCAGGTAGGCTCAAAAAGGCTTCAAAAACTTCACGCTCCTGATGGTTGATGGCGTCGTCCCATTTTTGTCTGGCCTGTTGAATTTCAGTTCTAATCGTCGCGCCATAACGTAACTCATCTGGCGGAATACGTAACCATTCCGCAAGTGAAATTAACTTATCTTGTGCCGGCAAAGTTTCACCGCGTAGCCACCTGCGCACCCCGTGCAACGTCATGGGCTCGCCTACATAATGTAAATTAAATTGCTTCTCCAGCACGGCGGGCTTTGGTTCAAAGCCACTTGCCCGCATTGCTTCAATTAGTCTGGCTGCGAAATTCTGTTTAGTTGTATTCATGCCTGTGATTAAAGTCGTTTGCATGAAAAGTTACGTAACTTAACTGTTACAAAAAGTTACGTTATAAACTAAACTATTAGTTACGTTAAATCGGTAACTAATTATGTCGCATAAGCAAGTTGTATCCAAACAGCGTGTAGCTGATCACGGCGAGGTGTACACCCACCCGCGTGAGGTCAATGCCATGCTGGATTTGGTGAAGCAGGAAACCGAACGTATAGATTCACGATTTTTAGAGCCTGCTTGCGGTACGGGTAATTTTTTGGTGGAGATTCTGGCGCGTAAACTGGCCGTGGTCAAAATGCGCTACGCTAAATCGCAACTGGAATGGGAGCGTTATGCAGTGATTGCCATTGGTTCGATTTATGGCATCGACATTCTGGCGGATAACGTTATTGCCTGTCGGCAACGCTTGTTTGATCTATTCAGCGCCGCCTATGCAGGGTTGTATAAACAATCTTGCAAGCCCGCCTGCCTTGATGCCGTGCGGTTTATTCTAAGCCGTAATATTTTGCATGGCGATGCACTCACCCTAAAAACCGTGGGTGATGCACAAAACCCATCGCAACCTATCGTGTTTTCTGAATGGTCAGCGGTCAATGGCAGCCTGCTTAAACGGCGCGATTATCAATTTGCACATTTGATAGACCGTGCAGATTCTCAAGCACTGCCTTTGTTTTCTGATCTGGATGAAGAAGCTTATATCCCAGAACCTGTTAAAGATTATCCGCTGACGCATTTTTTAGAGGTAGGCAAACATGCGTGAATCAACAAGCTGCCACATGCTCGTCATTCCGTGTGTGACACGGAATCCATTAATTTCAAAGACACTAGATACCGACCTACGTCGGTATGACAGATAAGAATAAAATGTCTACGCTAGCAATCAACTACAACCCCGATGTGCTGACTTGCCTTGCCAACCTGAGTAATGATGAAGTCTTTACCCCGCCGGAGCTGGTTAACCAGATGCTGGATTTGCTACCCAGCGATTTATGGCAGAACAAGGACGCGAAATTTTTAGACCCCGTGACTAAATCGGGTGTATTTCTGCGTGAAATTGCTAAGCGCCTCAATGCAGGGTTGGCAGAGCAAATCCCCGACCAGCAAACGCGTATCAACCATATTTTTAGCCAACAGCTTTATGGCATTGCCATTACTGAGCTAACCAGCCTGCTGGCAAGGCGCAGCGTGTACTGCTCCAAAACCGCCAACGGGCGATATGCCATTTGTGATTCGTTCACCACGCCACAGGGCAATATCCTGTTTAGCCGTACTCAACATAGCTGGCGACAGGGCAAATGCAGCTACTGCGGCGCAAGCCAGGAAGAGTATGACCGTGATGAGGGTTTGGAAACACATGCGTATCAATTTATTCACACTGACCAGCCACAGCAGCTATTTGGAAAAGACATGAAATTTGATGTGATTATTGGTAATCCGCCGTATCAGTTAAGTGATGGTGGTAATGGAGTTAGTGCTATTCCTATTTTTCATCATTTTGTCAGACAAGCAAAAAAGCTTAATCCAAGATACTTATCAATGATTATACCTGCGAGATGGTACGCAGGCGGTAAAGGACTAGATGAATTCAGAACAGAGATGTTAAATGATAGAAAGATTAAATATCTTGTAGATTTTGAATCAAGTAAGGATTGTTTCGAGGGTGTAAATATTGCTGGTGGTATTTGTTATTTCTTGAGGCGTCATAATCATGATGGCGATTGTGAAGTCATCAATTATTTGCGGAGTGAATCCAATAGTGCTACTAGAGCTTTAAATGAATTCCCTATTTTCATTAGAGCAAACAAATCAATTTCGATAATTCATAAAGTGCTAGCCCAATCAAAAACGAGTCTTGAAAGTATTGTGTATCCAAGAAATCCTTTCGGTTTTGTAACTAAAGATCGAGGTGAATCAGAGCCTTGTAAAGATTCTATTCGCTTATTGAGTAGCGATGGTTTTGGATACGTCTCTAAAGGGAAAGTTGCTAGGAATAAATCAATAATTCACCATTATAAAATTATTATTGGTAGGTTAGTTCCCAGTAATGGAGAATTAGATGTAAATCCTAAAGATGGCTATAGGGTTATAACTAACACTAGAATATTGAAACCAGGAGAAATTACAACTGAGTCATATCTTGTGATTGGGGCGTTTGAAACAGAGCAAGAAGCTAACAATTTCAACACATTTATAAAGCTCAAATTCCCAAGATTTTTGCTTAGACAGTCAATTTCTTCGGTTAATGTAACTAAAGAGTGTTTCAAACTAATCCCTCTAGTTGATTTTAATGAGTCTTGGAGTGACAAAAAAATCTACGCAAAATATGGCCTTAGCCAAGACGAAATCGCCTTTATTGAATCCATGATACGCCCAATGGAGTTGGCGAATGAGTGACACGCTTTTCCCACCACTCAATCCACCGCGCATTTATGCCTATTCCGATACGCGCTTTGTGGCTTGCCTAAAAATCGGTTACACCACGAAAACCGCGCAAGCGCGGGTGGCGGAACAATATCCCGTCAATTTGCCTAGCCAGTCTTACACCATTGAATTGGACGAAATTGCGCTGCGTGACGATGGCAGCTTTTTTACTGACCATGATGTGCATCGCGTGTTGGCGCGCAAGCAGATTCAGCGCGTCAACGGTGAGTGGTTTCAATGTGATTTAGCGGCGGTACAAGCGGCGATTGTTGAAATTAAAACCGGTAAGCGCAATGAGGATAATCGTACCCTAGATTTTGCCATGCGCCCGGAACAACAGGCGGCGGTAGATAAAGCCATTGCCTATTTCAGCAGCTTCAAGGCTGAAAACCAGAATAAAACGCCGCACTTTTTGTGGAATGCCAAAATGCGTTTTGGCAAAACCTTTGCCACTTATCAATTAGCCAAAAAAATGGGCTGGCAAAAAGTGTTGATTTTGACTTTTAAGCCTGCTGTGCAAAATGCGTGGGAAGAAGATTTAGCCAACCATGTGGATTTTTCGGGTTGGCAGTTTGTCGCGCGCGATAATTTGTACACTACGCATTTCAATCATGCGAAACCGTTGGTGTGCTTCGGTTCGTTTCAAGATTATCTGGGCAAAAATTCGGCGGGCGGCATCAAGGCGCAAAACGAATGGGTTCATGCGACGAATTGGGATTGTGTGGTGTTTGATGAATACCATTACGGCGCGTGGCGCGAGACAGCGAAAGAGTTATTTGAGGCGGAGGATAAAAAGGAATTGATCGCCGCCGAAGGTGAGGCGATGGCATATTTTGATGAAAGCAATATGCCAATTACCACCCATCATTATTTGTATTTGTCGGGCACGCCGTTCCGCGCGATTTCATCGGGCGAATTTATCGAGGAGCAGATTTATAACTGGACGTATTCCGACGAGCAAAAGGCTAAAGAAGCATGGCAGAAAGACAAGAATCCTTACGCCGCCTTGCCGCGCATGGTGATGCTGACGTACAAATTGCCCGATGCGATTCGCGATGTGGCAATTAAAGGTGAATTTAACGAGTTTGATTTGAACGTATTTTTTGCCGCCAATGGCGAAGGCGTGCTGGCAAAATTTACCTACGAAAACGAAGTGCAAAAATGGCTGGATTTAATCCGTGGCGCATTTGCCGAAACCACGATTGATAATCTAAAACTTGGCGCAGAAAAGCCGCCGATGCCATTTTCAGATGTGCGCTTGCTGAATGTGTTGTCGCATACGTTTTGGTTTTTACCCACGGTGGCGGCGTGCCATGCGATGAATCATTTAATCCAGCAAAAGCAGAATCTTTTTTATAAGGATTACAAAATCGTGGTGGCAGCAGGCAATGATGCAGGCATCGGCACGGAAGCATTGCCGCCGGTTAAAAAAGCGATGGGCAACCCGCTTAAAACCAAAACCATTACTTTGTCGTGCGGCAAACTCACTACTGGCGTATCTGTTTCGCCTTGGACGGGCATTCTGATGTTACGCAATTCATCCAGCCCCGAGACCTACTTTCAGGCGGCATTCCGGGTACAAACGCCGTGGGTGTTGCGTGGGCATGATGCCAATGACCCAAATAACGAATTGATTGTGAAATCTGAATGCTATGTGTTTGACTTTGCGCCCGATAGAGCTTTGCGTCAGATTGCGGATTACAGTTGTCGTCTGAATGTAGATGAAAGCAACCCGGAAGCCAAAGTGGCCGAGTTTATTCACTTTTTGCCGGTGCTGGCGTATGACGGTAGCTCAATGAAAGAGATAGATGCCGCCGGCATATTGGATATGGCCATGAGCGGCACTACCGCGACTTTACTGGCAAGACGCTGGGAGAGTGCTTTGCTGGTGAATGTAGATAACCAGACGCTTGAAAAGCTGATGAAAAACGAAGCTGCCATGAAAGCCTTGATGAATATTGAAGGTTTTAGAAGCTTGAACCAAGACATTGAGACCATTATTAACAAGTCAGAATCAGTCAAAAAAACCAAAGCAGAAGCCAGTGAGCGCGATTTGAGCAAGGAAGAAAAGAAACAGCTGACCGAAGAAGAAAAAGAGTTTAAATCGCTACGCAAACAGATTCAGGAAAAGCTGATTAAATTTGCTACGCGAATCCCCGTATTTATGTACTTGACCGATTATCGTGAGCGCAGCTTGAAAGATGTGATTACCCAGCTTGAGCCGGATTTATTCAGAAAAGTAACTGGCTTAACTCAAAAGGATTTTGAGCTGCTAGTGAGCTTGGGCGTATTTAACAGTGCGCTGATGAACGATGCTGTGTATAAATTCAAGCGCTATGAAGATGCGAGCTTGGAATATACGGGAATTGCAAAGCATAAGGAACAGGCCGTTGGGTTATATGACACTGTGCTGTCGGTAGAGGATTATAGAGCGAGCCTACAATCATAGCTTATGGTTTGCATAAACGGTTTTGTTTTTTCTGGCTGTCTTGTTTATGGATCGTTGTCTTAAAAGAGCGGGTTTTGCATTATACTAATAGGTATATTAAGTAGTTTGTTATATATGCATATTTTAATATTTAATCAAAATTTGCATCACAATCGCAATTAAGACAAAGTTAAAGCAGGTAGGCAAAGTAAAGTGACACAAAAAACAAGCGCGCTCAATAAAAAAGATACCAGCTGGTCAGGGCGGTTTAACGAGCCGGTGGCGGAGTTGGTAAAAAAATACACCGCTTCGGTTGGTTTTGACCACCGCCTGGCCATGTACGATATTCAAGGCTCCATTGCGCATGCGCACATGTTGAGCTTGCAGGGCATTATTTCGCAAGAAGATTTTAAGGCGATTGAAACAGGGCTTTACGAAATTCTGGAAGAAATCAAATCCGGAAAATTCGAATGGCTGCTTGATTTAGAAG
>CAMBZE010000050.1 GCA_945872425.1 Methylotenera oryzisoli
TCATTTCAATCTTAAAGATGCAACTCCATGTTAAAAGCCTATGCAACGCACGTGCAAGAACGTGCATCCCAACAACTGCCGCCATTGCCGCTCACAGTCGAGCAGGTTGCTCAATTTGTTGAATTACTTAAAGCTCCGCCGGCAGGTGAAGAAGATACGCTGTTGGATTTGCTTGAGAATCGTGTTCCTGCTGGTGTGGATCAAGCGGCCTATGTAAAAGCTGCTTTTTTATCAGACGTGGCCAATAGTAAGGTTGTGTCGCCTTTGCTCAGCACTGAAAAAGCCGTGCAATTATTAGGCACGATGCTAGGTGGCTATAACGTGCAAGCGCTGGTTGCTTTGCTGGATATGTCTCATTCAAACCCTTCAATGGCCGAGGTCGCGGTTAAGGCTTTGTCGCATACCACTTTAATGTTTGACGCCTTTCATGATGTTGATGAAAAAATGAAAGCAGGCAATCTGCATGCGAAAAAGCTCGTGGAATCTTGGGCAAATGCGGAATGGTTTACCAATGTGCCGGCACTGGCTGAAGAAATCAAAATGGTGGTATTTAAAGTAGATGGTGAAACCAACACTGATGACCTTAGTCCTGCGCAGGAAGCGTGGAGTCGCCCGGACATTCCACTGCATGCTAAAGCCATGCTGGTGAATAAAATGCCTGACGGCTTAAAAACGCTAGAGACATTAAAACAAAAAGGCTTACCTTTAGCCTATGTAGGCGATGTGGTGGGCACAGGCTCTTCACGTAAATCTGCCATCAATTCCGTACAATGGTTTATGGGCAATGACATTCCCAATATTCCTAACAAGCGCACCGGTGGGGTGATTTTGGGGACCAAAATTGCGCCTATTTTCTTTAACACAGCAGAAGATTCAGGTGCGTTGCCGATTCAATGTGATGTCTCAAAAATGCAAATGGGCGATGTCATTACTATCAAACCTTATGCAGGTCATGTATTGAATGCACAAGGCGAGGTGATTGCGAGCTTTGACTTGGCACCATTGACTATGCCGGATGAAGTGCGCGCTGGTGGCCGTATTCCATTGATTATTGGCCGTGGCTTAACGGCTAATGCGCGTCATGCTTTAGGTTTACCACCTTCAGCGCTGTTTATTAAAGCCGCCTCACCAAAAGACACAGGTCGCGGATACACACTTGCACAAAAAATGGTGGGTAAAGCCTGTGGCGTTGCCGGTGTGCGTCCGGGTGCTTACTGTGAACCAAAAGCTACCACAGTGGGTTCGCAAGACACCACGGGGGGGATGACGCGTGATGAACTCAAAGAATTGGCTTGCTTGGGCTTTAGTGCTGATTTGGTCATGCAAAGTTTCTGTCATACCGCAGCTTACCCGAAGCCGGTGGATATTAAATTGCAGCATACTTTGCCAGAATTCATGAGTAGCCGGGGTGGCGTGAGTCTGCGTCCCGGTGACGGGGTCATTCACTCATGGTTAAACCGCATGGTGTTGCCGGATACGGTGGGCACGGGTGGTGACTCGCATACCCGCTTCCCGATAGGCATCTCTTTCCCGGCCGGTTCCGGTTTAGTGGCTTTTGCTGCGGCGATGGGCGCGATGCCGCTGGATATGCCTGAATCGGTATTAGTGCGCTTTAAGGGTGAAATGCAGCCAGGGATTACTTTGCGCGATTTGGTGAATGCAATTCCATACGCAGCAATACAAGAGGGCACGTTAACCGTTGGCAAACAAGGCAAAAAGAATGTATTTAACGGCAGAATTTTAGAGATTGAAGGCTTGCCGGATTTAAAAGTAGAGCAGGCATTTGAATTTTCCGATGCTTCTGCTGAACGTTCCGCCAATGGTTGTACCGTTAAACTGAACAAAGAGCCAGTGATCGAATTCTTGAATTCTAATATCGTGTTGTTACAAAACATGATTGATAACGGCTATCAGGATGCCCGCACCTTGCAACGTCGTATTGCCAGCATGCAGGCATGGTTAGCAAAGCCTGAGCTGCTGGAAGCTGATAAAGATGCCCAATATGCGCATGTGATTGAGATTGATCTCAATGCCATCAAAGAGCCATTGGTGGCTTGCCCAAATGACCCGGATGACATCAAGCCATTGTCAGCAGTGGTGGGTGACAAAATTGATGAAGTGTTTATTGGCAGCTGTATGACCAATATCGGCCACTACCGTGCGGCGGCAAAAGTGCTGGAAGGTTCGGGCGGTATTCCTACACGCTTATGGATTGCACCGCCTACGCGTATGGATGAGGCGCAACTGCGTGACGAAGGAGTATATTCAATATTTGGTGTGGCGGGTGCAAGAACAGAAATTCCTGGCTGCTCACTTTGCATGGGCAACCAGGCGCGGGTGGCGGATAAAGCCACGGTATTTTCTACCAGTACGCGTAACTTTGATAACCGCATGGGTAGGGATGCGCGTGTTTATTTGGGGTCAGCAGAGTTGGCGGCCGTATGTGCTAAGTTGGGTCGTATGCCGTCACCCGCAGAGTACTTGGAAACCGTAGGCAATAAACTTAGCAATACGGCTGAAATTTATAAGTATTTAAATTTTGACCAAATGACAGAATACAAAGCGGCATTAGATACACTTAGCAGCGGTAAAAGAGTGATTCCAATTGTTGAGCAAGTGTAGCTATTTCTTTAAGAATTTGCACGCATGTTGAGTCGATTAATGCAGCTTGTCTGGCTACAGAGATGTACTGGGCACGCGCGTAAAGCTACAGATTTTTTACCCGCCATTTTCTTTTTTGGCGGATTTGTGTGGGATGCGCTCACCATAGGGCGTAATGTGACTGCGCTGGATCTGGCGATTTTTTCTGGCTATCTACTTACAGCGGCTGTTATCCTTTATTTGATTGGCCGCCCAATGCCGATTGAGGCCGATGCCGGCAAATTCACCTTGTATTTTAGAAAAATATATTCACCGCGCTTGCCGTATTTTTTATTGCAGTTTCTGTTTGGCAGCTTGTTCAGCGCCTTATTTATTTTATATTTTAAAAGCTCTAGCCATTGGCTGGCATGGTTAATGTCGTTGGCTTTGGCGGTGCTGATGATTGCCAATGAGTTTTTGGAAAGTGAATATAAACGGTTTACTTTAAGCTGGGCAATGTTCGGTTTATGCGCAATGTTGTTGTTTAATTTTGCGTTACCTTTTTTACTGGGCAGTATTCATGCGGTATGGTTTTATCTAAGCACATTGTTGGGTGCAGGTTTTGCATATGGTCTTTATAAAAAGACGCCTAATCATTTAGGTAGCGTTAAGCCGGTGTGGACAATCGCTGCAACGCTTATGTTTGCTTATGCGGTCGATATGATTCCACCTGTGCCACTCGTTAAGCGAGATGTTGTCGTGGCGTATGAACTGACCAAGCTGGATGGTGATTACCAGTTAACACAGCAAGCTTCAAATTGGTGGGTATTCTGGCGTAACACCAGTGATGATCTAGACCTTACAGCCGGTCAGCGTGTTTACTGTTTTTCTTCTGTATTTGCCCCCTCTGGTTTGAAAACCAGGTTGTATCACCGCTGGGAGTATTACGATAAAAAACAAGGTTGGCAGACGCAATCACGTATAGGTTTTAGTTTATCTGGCGGACGCTACAATGGTTTTAGAGGTTATACCTATAAGCAGAATCTGGCAGAAGGGGATTGGCGCGTGAGCGTGGAAACCGAGAACGAAAAAACGATTGCGGTGCATTCGTTCTCAGTGGATTACGTGCAAGCTGCAACGCCCAGAGTACTGCAGCTTTACTAGCGAATTTAGTGTTGGCTTGGTTGCGAGTGCGACATCAGCTTATCGATGTAGGCAATGGCTACGGCAGAGAATACAAAAGTCATATGGATGATCGTTTGCCAAATCAACACTTTATCCGTTAAATTTTCTGCATTGATGAACGTTTTGAGCAAATGAATAGATGAAATACCAATAATAGCCGTTGCTAGTTTTACCTTGAGTAAGTTGGCATTGACGTGTGAGAGCCAATCTGGTTCATCCGGGTGACCTTCAAGATTCAGGCGCGAAACGAACGTTTCGTAACCACCGACAATCACCATGATGAGTAAGTTTGAAATCATCACTACGTCGATTAAACCCAATACAATCAGCATGATATCTGCTTCTACCAGGTGGGTGGCTTTTGCAACCAAATGCACCAATTCAACACCAAAGAAAAATACATAGACGGCTTGCGCAACAATCAATCCTAAATAAAGCGGCAACTGTAGCCAGCGACTGCCGAACAAAATGTTGGCCATGACGCTACTTTGTTTGTATTCAGTGGCAGAGGGTTTGTTTTTTTGTTGCATATGATTTAGAACCTTTCAGTCTGTTTGTTAAGGCAATGACATATTGTATCAGCATCAAACCATATTTTTTATTACGTGATTTCATAATTTAGCGTGTAGCTTGCCTCATTATCCAGGGCGAGTAATTGCGTCAAAACTGGCATGGTTTCTGTCAATATTTGGGGTAATGTCCAAGGTGGATTGATAATAAATAAACCACTGCCATGCATGCCAAACCCTTCAGGTGAAGGCGCGCGAATGCTCATGCTGACGTGTAGCCAATCTGGCACGCCCAGATGTAAAAGGTTTTCTATCATTGCGGCAGGTTCTGGGCGCTGTAGTATTGGATACCACACAATATAAGTGCCCGTTGAAAATCGTTTTAGACTATCTTTGATCGTATCAATGATGCGTTGATAGTCTTGCTTATCTTCATAAGGCGGATCAATGAGCACTACGGCGCGACGCGACGGTGGTGGCAAGCAGGCTTTAATGCCAGAAAATCCGTCCTCTGCTTCTATTTTTACTTGCTTACCGTATCCCTCAAAGTTTTGCACGAGTAGTTTGTAGTCATTGGGGTGCAGTTCAAAAAGACGCATTTTGTCATCGGCACGTAAATACTGCTCAGCGATGATGGGTGAACCGGGGTAGAGTGCCAGTGTGTTGGCGGTATTAAACGATTTAATCTGCGCCACATAATCAGCTAATGATTGAGGCAGGTTTTGTGCAGCTAAAAGCTTGTTGATGCCTTCTTCAAACTCTACATTTTGCGTAGCATAACCTTCATCTAAGCTGTACATGCCCGCCCCGGCATGGGTGTCGATATACCAGAATGGTTTATTTTTTTGCACAGTATGGGCGAGCACCAACCCTAACATATAGTGTTTTAATACGTCGGCATGGTTGCCTGCGTGGAAGGCGTGGCGGTAACTAAGCATATCAATGAATGGCAAATAATTAGTCTGGCATTATAACTTTCATCTACCAAACTAGTTGCGATTCAGTTTCTGAAAATAGCGGTTTTCTGCAAAATGACGGTGATACAAAATTATTTATACTCCACTAGGAAGAGGCTTGTTCTTATTGGGTTATAATCGCCCAACATCACGGTTGTGTAATAAAACTATGTGAAAATGCAGTGTCCTGTTTGAAGTTATTTGATTATTGTTATTGTTATTGTTATTGTTAGTGATTCAGTCTGAGGCTGGCCGGTGCTAGAAAATTATTTTCCGATATTGTTATTTATTCTCGTTGGTCTAGGCGTTGGTGTTGGACCATTAGTGTTATCTAGATTGGTCTCTCCCAGCAAGCCGGATTCTGCAAAAAATTCCCCTTATGAATGTGGTTTTGAGGCATTTGAAGATGCGCGTATGAAATTTGACGTGCGCTATTACCTCGTGGCTATTCTGTTTATCCTCTTTGATCTGGAAATCGCCTTTTTATTCCCATGGGCTGTGGTGTTACAAGAAATCGGCTTGTTTGGATTTATTGCCATGATGGTATTTTTAGGTGTGCTGGTGATCGGCTTCATTTATGAATGGATGAAGGGTGCGCTGGAGTGGGATTGATTTTGAAATGAAATTACTTGTATGAGTATTGAAGGTATTTTAGAAAAAGGCTTTGTCACCACTACGCTGGATACGGTGATTAACTACACCCGTACTGGTTCGCTATGGCCAATGACGTTTGGACTTGCTTGCTGCGCGGTGGAAATGATGCATGCAGGTGCGTCGCGTTATGATTTGGACCGTTTTGGTATCGTGTTTCGCCCAAGCCCGCGCCAGTCAGATGTGATGATTGTCGCCGGCACGTTGGTGAATAAAATGGCACCAGCGCTGCGTAAGGTTTATGACCAGATGGCTGAGCCGCGTTGGGTGATTTCAATGGGTTCATGTGCTAATGGCGGTGGTTACTATCATTACTCATATGCGGTAGTGCGCGGTTGTGATCGCATTGTGCCGGTGGATGTGTATGTGCCAGGTTGCCCGCCAACGGCAGAGGCGCTGCTGTACGGTATTATTCAGTTGCAAAATAAAATCAAGCGCACCAATACCATCGCACGTTAAGTGTGTTGATTGAGATCGCTAAAAAAGTCCACAAAAAAGTTTAATAAATTATGTCAGCTAAATTAGATCAGCTATCTACCAATTTACAAGCTGTGCTTGGTGCAAAAATCACCAAGCAAACGGTTGCGCTGGGTGAAGTGACCGTTGAATGTAAAGCCGAAGACTACCTCGCTGTATGTCAGTTGCTACGAGATAGCGCTGGTTTGAAGTTTGAACAGTTGATCGATTTGTGTGGCGTTGATTATCAAGAATATGGCGATGGCAGCTATGATGGCTTGCGTTATGCCGTCGTGAGTCACTTTTTGTCTGTTACTTTAAATCAACGTTTGCGTTTGCGTGTGTTTGCGACCGATGAAGAGTTTCCGATTCTGCCAACCTTGGTGAATTTGTGGCCGGTTGCAAACTGGTTTGAACGCGAAGCCTTTGATTTGTACGGCATTATGTTTGAAAATCACCCGGATTTACGTCGTTTGTTAACCGATTATGGTTTTGTAGGTCATCCCTTCCGTAAAGATTTCCCGATGATAGGTAACGTTGAAATGCGTTATGACCCGGAGCAGCAGCGCGTGATTTATCAGCCGGTTTCCATTGAGCAACGTAATAACGTGCCAAGAGTGATCCGTAATGAAGGAGCTCACCGTGGCTGAGATTAGAAACTACACCATGAACTTTGGCCCGCAGCACCCTGCCGCGCACGGTGTGTTGCGTTTGGTGTTGGAGTTAGATGGTGAAGTGATTCAGCGAGTTGACCCGCACATTGGCTTGCTGCATCGCGGTACTGAAAAGTTGGCAGAAAATCGTACTTATTTACAGAGTGTGCCGTATATGGACAGGTTGGACTATGTATCCATGATGTCCAATGAACATGCGTATGTGATGGCGATTGAGAAAATGCTTGGCTTGGAAGTGCCAATTCGAGCCCAATATATTCGCGTCATGTTTGATGAGATAACTCGTGTGCTTAATCATTTATTGTGGTTGGGTGCTCATGCGCTGGACGTGGGGGCAATGACAGTATTTTTGTATGCATTCCGCGAGCGTGAAGACTTGTTTGATGTCTATGAAGCGGTTTCAGGCGCACGTATGCATGCAGCTTATTACCGTCCGGGTGGTGTGTACCGCGATTTACCGAATGTTATGCCGCAGTACGCCGTGTCACCATTGCGCAATGCAAAAACAGTTAAAGCCCAAAACGAAAATCGTCAGGGCTCGTTGCTGGATTTTATCGAAGATTTTGCTAATCGCTTTCCAACCTATGTTGACGAGTACGAGACATTGCTCACAGATAACCGAATCTGGAAGCAGCGTACTGTTGGTATCGGTGTTGTCAGCCCAGAGCGCGCATTGGCGCTTGGTATGACCGGTCCAATGCTGCGTGGCTCAGGTGTTGAATGGGATTTACGTAAAAAACAACCTTACGCAGTTTATGCGAATCTGGATTTTGATATTCCTGTCGGCGTCAATGGCGACTGTTACGACCGTTATTTGGTGCGGATGGAAGAATTCAGGCAATCAAACCGCATTATTAAACAATGTGTGGATTGGCTACGTAAAAACCCGGGGCCGGTGATTACGGCTGATAACAAGGTGGCACCTCCAAACCGTGAAGGCATGAAAACCAACATGGAAGACATGATTCACCATTTCAAACTGTTTACTGAAGGTTTTCATGTGCCGGCCGGCGAGGCGTATGCAGCAGTTGAACATCCAAAAGGTGAGTTCGGTATTTACATGGTGTCAGATGGCGCCAATAAACCTTACCGGTTGAAAATCCGTGCACCAGGGTTTCCGCATTTGGCAGCGCTGGATGAGATGGTTAAAGGCCATATGATTGCTGACTTGGTGGCGATCATAGGTACCCAAGATATTGTATTTGGTGAAATAGATAGATAGTTTGCGCCACAGAGAACACAGAGGTCACAGAGAGATGTTTTGTGAGTTTTGTTTTTTTAATGGCTAAATTGAAGGCAAAGAGAATAGATATTTAAATTGAAAATCTAAACTTGGAACGTAGTGGCTCGTAGAGTTTTTTCTCTGAGCTCTCTGTGTTCTCTGTGGCTTAGATAAATGCGACATTATTGAAAAATGCTATCACAACAAATAATTGAAAAAATAGATTACGAGCTGACCAAATATCCGGCCGATCAGCGTCAGGCTGCCGTCATGAGTGCATTGCGACTTGTGCAAACCGAGCGTGGCTGGTTGTCAAAAGAAAGTATTGCTGAGGTAGCGCAATATCTGGGGATGCCCGAAATTGCGGCAATGGAAGTTGCCACCTTTTATAACATGTACGATTTAGTCCCCGTTGGCAAATACAAGGTGACGGTATGCACCAATATCTCGTGCATGCTGCGTGGCTCGGATGAAATCGTCAATCACTTACAACATAAGCTGGGCGTTGGTTTTAACGAAATTACACCTGATGGAAAATTTTGCTTAAAAGAAGGGGAGTGCATGGGCTGTTGTGGTGGCGCGCCATTGATGCACGTGAATAATACGCAAATGCATGAATTCTTAACCACTGAAAGCGTAGATGCGATTTTAGAGGGGCTGAAATAATGACTGCCTCTACAAAAGCCCCGGTGATGACAGATTTAACGGGTCAAACGCTGCTAACGCTTAGAACGCTAACAGAA
>CAMBZE010000051.1 GCA_945872425.1 Methylotenera oryzisoli
CCCCAAACATAAGCAGCTAACACGTGTATTTGCTCAGGTGAAAATTTGCTTGCCTGCGCTGGCATCTGGTTGGTTTTACCCTCATTGATGCGTTTGATAATGGAGGCTTCACCTGCGCCATGCAACCAAATGTTGTCAGTCAAATTCAATGCGCCCAGCATTTGGTTGCCTTTGCCCTCTGCACCATGACAGGCAGCACAGGTTGCAAATTTTTCTTTACCCAATGTCGCGCGTGCAGCATCATGGCTACTGCCTGATAAACTCAGCACGTAGTTGGCAACGTTTTTAACATCTTCCTCGCTACCCACGGCTGCTGCCATGGGTGGCATCATGCCAACACGACCATTGCTAATGGTTTCCTGAATTTTTTCAGGGCTGCCGCCATATATCCAGTCATTGTCAGTCAGGTTGGGAAAGCCGCGACTACCACGGGCATCTGAACCATGGCATTGCGCACAATTATTCATGAATAATCTTTCGCCAATCGCTTTTGCTTTTACATTGCTTGCCAGCGTTTCTGTCGGCATCGCAGCAAATTCCGCATAAAGTGGCGCCAGTTCTTTATTTGCACTAGTTACTTCCTGTTCGTACTGCTTAACTTGCGTCCAGCCTAGTTTGCCTGCGTAGTTACCAAGTGCCGGATAAGCTGCGAAGTAGAACAGAGAGAATACAATGGTGATAATAAACATCCACACCCACCAACGTGGTAAAGGGTTGTTCATTTCACGTAAGGTTTCGTCCCATACATGACCATTGGTATTGTCATCATTTGGGCTGCTCGCTTTGATTTTGCTGGTAATCCATAGCAATAAAGCACAACCTAGAACGCCAGCCAAGGAAATCACCGTGATAAAGATGGGCCAAAAACTACTGGTAAAGTCACTCATTTTATTTTCCTCTAAACTTAAAAATACGAAGTTTTTAACTATATTTAGTCTTCTAAACTTTAATCATTAGTAAATGGCAGGTTGGCTGCGTCTTTAAAGTCTGATGTTTTGCGCCGCTGCCAAGCCCAAACGATGATGCCGATAAATACGATGAAACTGGCAACAGTAGCAAGAATACGAAGTGTGTTGATATCCATTGAGCGTTCCTTTTCTTATTTCAGGTGAGTACCTAATACTTGCAAATAGGCAATCAGCGCATCTAACTCGGTTTTACCTTGGGCTTCTGCTGCGGCACCTGCAATTTGTGCATCGGTATAAGGTACGCCAACTGCGCGTAATGCACGCATATTAGGCGCCAACGAGTCTGCATCAACGGGTGTTGTTTCTAACCAAGGGTAGGCCGGCATGATTGATTCAGGCACGAGATCACGTGGGTTGATCATGTGAATGCGTTGCCATTCATCACTATATTTGCCGCCAACACGGTGCAAGTCCGGCCCTGTACGTTTGCTACCCCATTGGAATGGATGGTCGTACACAAACTCGCCCGCTACAGAATAATGACCGTAGCGTAAAGTTTCAGCGCGGAATGGGCGAATCATTTGTGAATGGCAGTTGTAGCAGCCTTCACGTACGTAAATGTCGCGCCCAGCCAGTTGCACCGGTGTGTAAGGCTCCAAACCCTTGATTGGTTCAGTCGTGGATTTTTGGAAAAATAGTGGCACAATTTCCACCAAGCCCCCAAAAGCTACTGTCACCAAAATCAGCACTATCATCAGAAAGTTGCTGGTTTCAATTTTTTCATGGCTGAAGCCAGGTTTTTTATCTTGATTTGACATGATGATTTTCCTTAAGCGTGAGCAGCAACAGGTGGAATAGTCGCAACTGCAGCTTTGCCGCTGGTTGCCGTTTTAAGCACATTCCACAGCATGATAATCATGCCGCTGAGGTAAAGTAGACCACCCAGTAAACGAATAATGTAGTAGGGGTGTTTTGCCTTAACGCTTTCCACAAAAGTGTATGTCAATGTGCCGTCAATATTGATAGCGCGCCACATTAGGCCTTCCATCACGCCTGAAATCCACAATGCGGCGATGTAAAGCACGATACCTACGGTGGCTAACCAGAAATGCAGCTCAATCGCTTTTATACTGTACATTTGTTTTTGACCAAACAAACGTGGAATCATGTAGTAGATGGCACCCATTGAAACCAAGCCAACCCAGCCCAAAGCGCCGGAGTGAACGTGACCGACCGTCCAGTCTGTATAGTGTGAAAGTGCATTCACGGTTTTAATTGCCATCATTGGACCTTCAAACGTACTCATGCCGTAGAAAGACAATGACACGATCATGAATCTTAGAACTGGGTCTGTGCGCAATTTATGCCATGCGCCTGATAAGGTCATCATGCCGTTGATCATGCCGCCCCAGCTTGGCGCCAGGAGAACGAGCGAGAATGCCATGCCTAAAGATTGCGTCCAGTCAGGGAGTGCGGTGTAGTGCAGATGGTGAGGACCCGCCCACATATAAGTAAAGATAAGCGCCCAAAAGTGCACGATTGATAAGCTGTAAGAATACACAGGACGGTCAGCTTGTTTAGGTACAAAGTAATACATAATGCCCAAAAAGCCGGCAGTTAAAAAGAAACCAACCGCGTTGTGACCATACCACCACTGCACCATGGCATCCTGTACACCCGCGTAGGCTGAATATGATTTCATCATACTTGCTGGCATTGCAGCACTATTTACAAGGTGCAATAAGGCTACGGTAATGATGAATGCGCCAAAGAACCAGTTGGCTACATAGATATGTTTAACTTTACGCGTACCAATGGTGCCAAAGAACACCACCGCATAAGCCACCCAAACCAACGTAATTAGAATGTCAATTGGCCACTCAAGTTCAGCGTATTCTTTACCTTGTGTAAAACCTAAAGGCAATGAAATTGCTGCAGCTAAAATAACTGCTTGCCAGCCCCAAAACGTAAACTTGGCTAATTGCGGTAAGAACAGCGTGGTATGGCAGGTGCGCTGCACGACATAGTAAGAGGTGGCAAATAAAGTACAGCCGCCAAATGCAAAAATAACCGCATTGGTATGCAATGGGCGTAAACGACCAAAGCTTGTCCACGGCAAACCGAGGTTAAGCTCTGGCCAGACCAGTTGTGCGGCAATAATGACGCCGACCAACATGCCAACCACGCCCCAAACCACGGCCATGATAGAAAATTGCCGTACAACACCATCGTTATACGTGGTTGATTCTGTATTCGAGACTTGCATTTAGTTCCTCCCCCAAGTGCTCATTGAAAAGTGCCTATAGATAATTCATCGTGAATTTCACACGTGGCATTTTGTCGCATCTTATGTAGATAGCATTTGATACAAGTCAATTAACGCGCAAAGAGGCACTTAACATTTTTTGTTTTGCAGCGGTGAATTGTGGCAGTACAAAATCAAGTAAACTTCAACCCTATGAGAGTATTTAATGCAATTATCGGATTTTGTTTATTGTTTTTGTGCGGAGGCAATCAATTAAACGCAGGTCAGCAATCTGACGCGGCAACTGCTGCTGCCCCGATTCGATTTGCTGTGGCACAAGCCCCGCTAAATTTAGATCCACGCTACGCCACTGACGCGGCTTCCGAGCGGGTGAATAGACTCATTTATCATTCCCTGGTAGATTTTGATGCCGCATCCAAGCCTATACCCAAGTTGGCAACTTGGGTGGCAATCAGCCCCAAAGAATATCGCTTCACCTTGAATAAATCATCTGCGTCATTTCACAACCAGGCAGCGCTTACGGCGCATGATGTTAAAGCAACTTACGATTCGATAAAAACGCTTAAAGATTCGCCACACGCGGCTGAATTTACCAATATTGCATATATTGAAGTGATTGACGAAAGCACTGTGACCTTTCATCTAAAACAGGCAGACCAACACTTTGCTGCCAAGTTGATTATCGGCATTTTGCCTAAAGGGTTAATCAGCAAGAATCATGATTTTTCGCATCAGCCCGTAGGTAATGGTGCGTTGGAGTTTGTGAGCTGGCAGAACAAGCTCAGCTTAAAAAGAACGACGGATGGGCAAATGATTACGTTAACCGAAGTTAAAGATCCGACGGTACGCGTGTTGAAGTTGCTGCGTGGCGAGGCTGATTTGTTGCAAGGAGATTTGCCGCCGGAGCTAGTGAAGCACTTGCAAGCCAAGCCGGAAATTATTGTTAAAGCCAGCCAAGGCGCTAATTTTTCATATCTGGGTTTGAATATGCGGGACTCGGTTTTGAAAAACCTGAAAGTCAGGCAAGCCATTGCCCATGCGATTGACCGTCAGGCAATCATAGAAAAAGTCATGGTAAAAAATACCCGTATTGCCGGCGCGATTCTGCCGCCAGAGCATTACGCAGGCAATGCAGGCTTGAAGCCTTATGATTACAACCCCACGTTAGCCAAACAATTGCTGCTTGAGGCAGGCATCGAGCTACCACTCAAGCTAATCTATAAAACTTCTACCGATGCCCAGCGTGTGCGCTTTGCTACCATATTGCAAGCGCAGATGCGACCTGCTGGCATTGATCTGGAAATTCGCAGCCTAGATTGGGGTACGTTTTTTGAGGATGTAAAACAAGGTCGATTCCAATTGTTCGGACTCACTTGGGTGGGCATTAAAACGCCGGAAATTTACAGCACAGCCTTTGGCTCGCAAAACTTTCCGCCTAACGGATTTAACCGTGGACGATTTTCCGATGCCGAGCTGGATAGCTTGCTTGCAAAAGAAGACTGGCCTGCCGCAACGTCAAGAATTCACGCGCAATTGCCGTACATTCCTTTATGGTATGAAGGGCAGTTTGCTGCTTTTAATAAAAACATTAAAAATTACCTGCCAAAACCAGATGGCAATTGGGATGATTTAGCGACGATTGCATACAAAAAATAACTACATTAAACATAATGTGGTTGAAATTTTGCGTGTGTTTCATACTTCACGTAAACCACCTGCAAACTGGGTATAAAATACATTAAATTTTTTTGATTGAAAAATTCCATGCGTATTGAGATTTCTATCCACAACCAAATGCTGACGCTATTTGATAGCTTTGGCGGTGTTCAAGAAAAATACAGAATTTCAACTGCTGCGAACGGCGTAGGCTGTGAGAAAAGCAGCGGCTGTACGCCATCAGGTGAGCATGTCATTCGCGCCAAAATTGGCGGTGGGGCAGCACTGAATACCGTGTTTGTGGGGCGGAGACCGACGGGCGAAATCTGCACACCTGAGTTGATGGCTGAGTTCCCAGACCGCGACTGGATCTTGACGCGCATTTTGTGGCTCTCGGGTAAAGATGTCGGCAAAAACCGCTTAGGTAATGTAGATACCATGCAGCGCTATATTTACATTCACGGCACGCCGGATAATCTGGAAATGGGTCAGGCAGCCTCGCATGGTTGTGTACGTATGCGCAATGTGGATGTTGTTGAGTTGTTTGATGTGGTGCCAGTGGGTACACCTGTGGTGATTGATTGATGACGGGTGCGGCAATGTTTTTAATCAAAAAACTATCAAGTTTAGCCACCGTTGTTTTCGGTGTGCTCTTGCTTACATTCTTACTCATTCATTTGGTGCCGGGCGACCCCGTTGAGGTGATGCTGGGTGAATCTGCAAACATGGCAGACCGCGAAGCGTTACGCGCTGATTTGGGTTTGGATAAACCATTGATTCAGCAGTTTGGCAGTTACTTGGCAAAGCTGGCACATGGCGATTTCGGTCGGTCTATTCATACTAAGACACCGATTATTGACCTAATCAAAACGCGTTATCCTGCAACGGTTAAATTGGCGGTGTTGTCTTTAATCATCGGTTTGATTGTTGGCGTGCCGCTGGGTATTTATGCCGCGCTCAAGGCTAACCATTGGCAAGATTTTATTGTGACCATTGTTTCGGTGCGATTATCCGCCATGCCTGCGTTTTGGCTAGGCCCCATGTTCATGTTGATTTTTGCTGTGTGGTGGGGTTGGCTGCCAGTGAGCGGTATGGAACCCAACACTTCAATTATTTTGCCCGCAATGACTTTGGGTTTTGGTTTGAGTGCGATTCTTACGCGCATGACGCGTACTAGCCTTTTGGAAGTGTTAAATGATGATTATATTCGCACCGCGCGTGCCAAAGGTTTAAGTGAAAAAACGGTGATTTTTCGGCATGCACTGCGCGCTGCATTATTGCCAATTATTACTATCGTTGGTTTGCAGATGGGTAGTTTGCTGGCGGGTACCGTCATTACTGAAACGATATTCAGTTGGGACGGTATCGGGCGGCTATTGGTTGAGAGTATTGAAAAGCGTGATTATCCCGTCACTCAGGCTTGCGTGCTCATTGTGGCACTGAGTTATGTGCTGGTGAATTTATTGACAGATATTTTATATCAGTTGGCAGACCCCAGAGTTAGACGCGCTTAAATCAATGAAGAAGTTTTCCTATTCAATTCTAGGTTCTTGGCTCATTGCGGTGGTGTTGGGGCATTTGCTGCAGTTAAATCCGAATGCAATTGATTTGAACGTGATATTAAGTCAACCAACGACAAGCCATTTGTTTGGCGCGGATGATTTAGGCCGAGATATTCTGGCGCGTATTTTAAGTGGCGTGGAAGTGTCATTGATTGTTGCATTGATTGTTACTGTGGTGTCGCTGGGTATTGGCGTGCTTGTTGGTTTGTTGGCAGGGTTTTATGGTGGCAGGGTGGATGCAGTTTTAATGCAAATCACGGATGTTTTTTTGGCTTTTCCAGGCATTTTATTAGCGATTGCTTTTGCTGCAGTACTCGGCCCAGGTATCGGCAATTTAATCATGGCCTTATGTTTAACCGGCTGGGTGAGTTATGCGCGATTAACCCGTGGACAAACCATGAGTTTACGAAATCGTCAGCACGTGCAGGCAGCAGAATCATTGGGGGCGAGCGTGCCACGTTTGCTATTTCGACATATACTGCCGCTGTTGGCTTCAATTCTAGTGGTGGAAGCCACTTATAGTCTGGCAAGCGTGATGATTGCCGAGGCGAGCTTGTCGTTTCTGGGCTTGGGTATTCAAGCCCCCAATGCATCTTGGGGCGCAATGTTACGGGATGCTGTACGCTACATGCTGGTTGCGCCGCATTATGTGTTAATTGTTGGCGGCTGTTTGATGAGTCTGATTTTGGCGATTAACCTGGGCGGTGATCATTTACGCGATACGCTGGATGTTAGAAAAGAGGTTTCATGAGTTTAGGTCCCATCATGTTAGATGTCGTTGGCACGGAGCTTACCGCCGATGATATCCGACGTTTACAGCACCCCTTGGTTGGTGGGGTGATTTTATTTAAGCGCAATTATGAAAATAATGCGCAATTAAAAGCACTCACAGCGAGTATTCATGCGGTGCGCCAGCCGCCCCTATTGATTGCGGTTGATCATGAGGGCGGCCGTGTACAGCGCTTCAGAGCAGGGTTTACAAAAATCCCGCCCATGCGCGAGTTTGGCAAAATTTGGGACAAAAACCCTAAAAAAGCCAAGGAGCTAGCCACTGAGGCCGGCTGGATTTTAGCCGCAGAACTGCGAGCGCATGGCGTGGATTTTAGCTTTACGCCGGTTCTAGATATGGATTATGGTGATAGCTTAGTCATTGGCAACCGCGCATTTCATTTGGATGCACACGCTATTAATGATTTAGCTTTTGCGCTTGTGCAGGGTCTTAAAAAGGGCGGCATGGCAGCCGTTGGTAAACATTTCCCCGGGCATGGTTTTGTGGTGGCGGATTCACATGTCAGCATGCCGGTGGATGAGCGCGAATTTGATCAGATTGCACAACACGATATGCAGCCATTTAGAATGTTGATTGATGACGGCATTGCCGCCATTATGCCCGCACACGTGATTTACCCTAAAGTAGATGACAAACCCGCCGGCTTTTCAACGCGCTGGTTGCAAAAAATATTGCGCGAACGTTTAGGCTTCAATGGCGTGATTTTTAGTGATGATTTAAGCATGGAAGCCGCCACTGCGGGTGGCGATGTGACGACGCGCGCAATGGCCGCTTTGAATGCAGGCTGCGACATGGTGTTGCTGTGCAATCAACCTGCGATGGCGGACGAATTATTAGAGAATCTTGAGTGGACGATTTCGGCACAGAGTTTGAGCCGATTAGCGCGTATGCATGGGCATAAACATCCACCGACGATGGATGCGTTGCATGAAAGTGCCGAGTTTGTGCATGCGGTGCATCAAGTGGCGCAAGTAGGTGTTACCGAAGGTGAATTGTTTACTTAAAAATTTCACTTGAAACTAATGGCGTTTATCGCTATCTTAGCGTCTGTAGTATTTTTTATTTAAAGGAAACAACCATGTTCGACAACACTCCAGTATTAGGCCGCTCAGAATCAGCCGAGTTAGCCACCAATAAAGTTTTGCGTAACACCTATGCATTGCTGGGTTTAACAATGATCCCAACTGTGATGGGCGCATTTATTGGTATGAGTTTGAATTTTGCATTTGCGCAACAGCACCCGTTTATTTTTGCGATCGGTGCAATGGCCGTGATGTACGGTATGTTTGCGGCGATTGCTGCTAATCGTAATAGCAGTTTGGGTGTGGTTTTACTGTTAGGATTAACTTTCTTGTTAGGCTTAATGTTAGGGCCAATTTTACAACATGCCCTACATTTTAGTAACGGCGGTCAAATTGTCGGCCTGGCGGCAGGCGGTACAGGTATTATCCTTTTAACCTTGGCAAGCATCGCAACCACCACCAAGAAAGATTTTAGCTTTATGGGTAAATTCTTGCTGGTGGGTATCATTCTGCTGATTGTGGCGTCACTGGCTAATATTTTCTTGCAGATTCCTGCGATGGCACTGGCTTTATCAGCCATTGGCGTGATTTTGTTCTCAGGTTTTATTTTGTATGACGTGAGCCGCATTGTAAACGGTGGTGAAACCAACTATGTCATGGC
>CAMBZE010000052.1 GCA_945872425.1 Methylotenera oryzisoli
TTGGCAGAAAAGCAGGGCCCCGCCGTTGTCAATATCAGCATCACGCAGAATATGCGTGCCGAGCATGCGATGCCCTTTCCTGGCATGCAGGGCGATGAGCAAATGCAGGAGCTTTTCAGGCATTTTGGTATTCCTGGCTTCCCGGGGCAAAACGGTGCGCCGCAGCCTGAATATAAATCCCAATCACTGGGCTCCGGCTTTATTATCAGTAATGATGGCTACATTCTAACCAATGCACACGTGGTCTCTGATGCTGATGAAGTGATTGTAAAACTGTCAGATAAACGTGAATTCAAAGCCAAAATCATTGGCGCAGACAAACGTACCGATGTCGCTTTGGTAAAAATTGAAGCAACCGGTTTACCTAAAGTCACAACCGGCGATCCCGGTAAACTTAGAGTGGGCGAGTGGGTGGCGGCCATTGGCTCACCGTTTGGTTTGGAAAATACGATGACAGCCGGCATCGTGAGTGCAAAAGGCCGCGCTCTACCGCAAGAAAACTTTGTGCCATTTATTCAAACGGATGTCGCCATTAACCCGGGCAATTCTGGCGGGCCCTTGTTTAATCTGGCGGGTGAAGTGGTGGGCATTAACTCGCAAATTTACAGTCGCAGTGGCGGCTCGATGGGCTTGTCTTTTAGCATCCCGATTGATGTGGCACTTGAAATTTCAAATCAATTGAAATCAACAGGAAAAATCACCCGTGGCTGGTTAGGCGTCGTTATTCAGGAACTCAGCAAAGAATTGGCAGAATCATTTGGTATGAAAAATACCCATGGCGCATTGGTGGCTGCGGTTGAGAAAAGCGGCCCTGCGGACAAAGGCGGCCTAGAGGCTGGTGATGTGATTACCAAATTTGATGGCAAACCCATTGGGACATCTGCCGATTTACCACGTGCGGTAGGTGCCGCCAAACCGGGAAAAACCGTCGCCGTTGAGATTTTACGCAAAGGCAATGAAAAAATGCTCAACATCGTGGTGGGTGAAATGCCAACAAATTCAACTGAAGCGGCTCAAACCAACAAGCCCGCCGGCAAGTCGGAATTTAATCGTATCGGCTTGATATTAAAAGAACTCACCGTGCAACAAAAGAAAAAAATAAATGGCAAAAACGGTCTTTTAGTGATGGACGCACAAGGCGTGGCGGCGCAAGCGGGTGTGCGTCGTGGCGATGTGATACTGGGGCTGAATAACACGGAAGTGCAAAGCGTGGAGCAATTTAGCAAACAGCTGGCAAGCTTTGCCGCAGGTAAAACAATCGCCTTGCTGCTAATGCGTGGCGAAAGTACGCTGTATGTTCCCGTAAAAATACCGGCAGCAAAGTAACGGTTATTCTGTATTGCCCATAACCCTTCCGAGTTGAACGTAGGGGCGGCGCCCTTGTCACGATGGTAAAGATGCTAAGAGGTGCATTTTTGAGGGGCAAGGTCATATGACCGATTTAGAACTTCAGCGATTTGATTCAGCCGCATTCCTTGGTGGAAATACGCAACTCCTTTAGACTCATTTCATATTGGAAGAGGCTTGTAGGTGTTAATACTTTGAATTTACTGTAAAATACGACCAGTTCAGTTTAACAACAAGGGCGCCTAGTGCGCCCTTGTTGTTAAATCAATACAAAGACAAAATTTGATCGGCAAACCGGTCATTAAAATAGATAATCTTTAAAAATAAACCATGAAAAACATTCGTAATTTCTCCATTATTGCTCACATTGATCACGGTAAATCTACTTTGGCTGATCGAATTATCCATTTGTGCGGCGGTTTGGCGGACCGTGAAATGGAAGCACAAGTGCTTGATTCTATGGATATTGAGCGTGAGCGCGGCATTACGATTAAGGCTCAAACAGCGGCGTTGCAATACAAGGCGAATGATGGTCAGATTTACAATCTTAATTTGATTGATACCCCTGGCCACGTAGATTTTAGTTATGAGGTAAGTCGATCACTGTCCGCTTGTGAAGGTGCTTTGCTGGTGGTGGATGCCAGTCAGGGCGTGGAGGCGCAGAGTGTTGCCAATTGCTACACTGCGCTGGATTTAGGCGTGGAAGTGACAGCCGTGCTCAATAAAATTGATTTGCCCTCTGCGGATCCGGATCGTGTGATTCAGGAGATTGAAGACGTCATTGGTATCGATGCCAGTGACGCGGTGCGGTGCTCAGCTAAAACGGGCGAAGGTGTACGTGATGTACTTGAGGCGGTGATTGTCAAAGTGCCGCCGCCGGTAGGTAATGTGGATGGGCCTCTCAAGGCATTGGTGATCGATGCCTGGTTTGATAACTATGTGGGTGTGGTGATGTTGGTGCGCGTGATAGATGGCGCGCTGAAGCCAAAAGATAAAATCCGCTTAATGGCGACGGGCGCCGAGTATTTATGTGAGCAAGTGGGGGTGTTTACGCCAAAATCCTTACAAAAAACTTCGCTTTCAGCGGGTGAAGTAGGATTTGTGATTGCGGGAATTAAAGAGCTGGCAGCCGCTAAAGTAGGCGACACGGTAACTTTGGCAGGCAAGCCGGCAGCCGAGCCGTTGGCAGGATTTAAGGAGGTCAAGCCGCAGGTTTTTGCCGGCTTGTATCCGGTTGAATCTAACCAGTTTGAAGCTTTACGTACCGCGCTGGAAAAACTAAGTTTGAATGACGCCTCTTTGTTATTTGAGCCCGAAAATTCGACGGCATTGGGTTTTGGTTTTAGATGTGGCTTTTTAGGCTTGCTGCACATGGAAATTGTACAAGAGCGCCTGGAGCGCGAGTACGACATGGATTTAATTGTCACCGCGCCAACGGTAGTATATGAGTTGTTGCTTAAAAATGGCGATGTGGTGCAGATTGAAAATCCATCGCGTTTGCCGGAGCCATCACGTATTGAAGAAACGCGTGAACCCGTGATTAATGTTAATTTGCTGATGCCGCAAGACTACGTCGGGCCGGTGATGACTTTGTGTAACAACAAGCGCGGTATTCAGAAGAATATGCAGTATATGGGACGGCAGGTGATGCTCAGCTACGAGATGCCGCTCAATGAAGTGGTGCTGGATTTTTTTGACAAATTAAAATCAGTGTCACGGGGTTATGCCTCAATGGATTATGAGTTTTTAGAGTTTCGCGCGGCAGATTTGGTGAAGCTTGATATTATGGTGAACGGTGAGCGTGTTGATGCCTTGAGTTTAATTGTGCATCGTAGCAACAGTGTTTATCGTGGCCGTGAAGTGGCTGCTAAAATGCGTGAGTTGATCCCGCGTCAAATGTTTGATGTGGCGATTCAGGCTTCTATTGGCGCCAACATTATTGCGCGCGAAACCGTAAAAGCGATGCGTAAAAACGTGATTGCCAAGTGTTATGGTGGTGACGTTTCGCGTAAGCGTAAACTATTGGATAAGCAAAAAGAAGGTAAAAAACGCATGAAACAAGTGGGTAATGTGGAAATCCCGCAAGAGGCGTTCTTGGCTATTTTAAGAGTTGATGATAAGTAAACTCGAAGATAAAAAGAGATTTTTGCACGAAGCACATTAGCTAGCAATTGATAACAAAAACAGCTCGTGCAAAGACCTCAAATAAATTTAAGAATGAAGTAAAGTTAGGATAATAGACCATGATTTTCGCGCTGTTCATGATTGTGATATTGCTCATTACGGGCTTGATATGGTTGCTTGATATCGTTGTACTCCGCAAAAAACGCCCGGCAGGCGCAGAAGAGCCTATTGTTGTTGAGTATGCCAAAAGCTTTTTTCCGGTGATCTTGGTGGTTTTTTTAGTCCGTTCTTTTATTGTCGAGCCGTTCAAGATTCCATCAGGGTCAATGATGCCGACTTTGCTGGCAGGTGATTTTATTTTGGTGAATAAATTCACTTATGGATTACGGGTGCCTATTTTGAATAATACCTTTATTGAGATGAAGCATCCTGAACGTGGCGATGTATTTGTGTTTCATTATCCACCCGATCTATCAGTGGATTACATTAAACGTGTAGTAGGCTTGCCTGGGGATAAAATTCGATATCAAGATAAGCAGTTAACAATCAATGGGCAGCCATTGGCTGTGCAGAATGTGGGTGATTACGAGTATGTGATGTCAGGGCTCAATATCATGACGGCAAAGCAATATCGCGAGCAGTTAGGTGCCGTACAGCACGACATTTTAGTGCATGATGTGCTAGGCAATTATGAGGCAGATGCTATCGGCGCAAAATTTGCAAATGATGAAGAGGTTGTCGTCCCTGCTGGACATTATCTAGCGATGGGTGATAATCGTGACAACAGTTCAGATAGCCGTGTCTGGGGTTTTGTGCCTGAGGGAAATTTAGTGGGTAAAGCCTTTTTTATCTGGATGAATTTTGATCAGGGCTCCAGAATAGGTAATGCAATACAATAGGGCTTTAATTGATATCAATATGATGCAACAGACATTAGCAAAACGGTTAACTGATAGCTTTGCCAATGTTAATTTGTTGGAGCAGGCACTCACGCATCGTAGTTATAGTGCGCAAAACAATGAGCGCTTGGAGTTTTTAGGGGATGGTGCCCTTAATTTTATTATTGCTAACCAGTTGTATCAGCGTTTTCCTAAATTAGCCGAAGGTGATTTAAGTCGCTTGCGTGCGCAACTGGTGAAAGAAGCGACTTTGAGTGAAATCGCATTGTCACTGAATTTGGGCGATGCTCTCAAACTAGGCGAGGGTGAGTTAAAAAGTGCTGGTTGGCGCAGGCCCTCTATTTTAGCCGATGCGCTGGAAGCGATCATTGGTGCCGTATATCTGGATGGTGGCTTTGCCGCAGCAGAAGCCTTTGTATTGGGGCTTTATGCGCACAGGTTGGACACCATAGATCCTAAAGTGATTGATAAAGACCCTAAATCTTTATTGCAAGAATTGCTACAAGGCGGAAAAATTGCGCTACCTGAATACACCGTTACACACACCAGTGGTGAGGCGCATGCACAGATGTTTGTTGTGGAGTGCTTCATTGAAAAGCACAATATCCGCACCGTGGGCGAAGGCAGTAGCCGTCGTATCGCCGAGCAACTTGCCGCGCAGTTGGCGTTGCTTGAATTAAAAAAAGTACGCATTGGAAAAAAATAAACATGACAGACCTGGATTTAGACTCAAATACAAAAGAACCGTCAACTTTCAAATGTGGCGCGTTCAAATGTGGGACAGTGGCGATTGTTGGCCGGCCTAATGTAGGTAAATCAACCCTGTTGAATCACATTCTAGGCGTGAAGTTAGCCATTACTTCACGCAAGGCGCAAACTACGCGGCATCGTCTGCTAGGGATTCATACCACAGATGATACGCAGTTTATATTTGTGGATACGCCAGGTTTTCAGCAAAAGCACCTGAATGCGCTGAATAAAGGATTGAACAAAACCGTCACCCAAGTGCTCACAGAAGTGGATGTAGTGCTGTTTGTGATTGAACCGATGAAGCTGGGCGATGCGGACCGCAAGGTGCTGAAATTGCTTTCGGAAAAAACGCCGACTATTTTGGTGGTGAATAAACTGGATTTGATGGGCGATAAAGGCAATGTGTTGCCGCTGATACAAGATTTTGACTTGGAATTTCCCTTTTCAGAAATCGTACCGGTCAGTGCTAAAAAGAGCCTTAATTTGGATGAGTTGTTAAAATCTATACGCAATTATTTACCCGAACAAAACGCCATCTATTCTGAAGATGAATTAACCGATAAGAATGAGCGTTTTTTAGCTGCGGAATTGGTACGTGAAAAGATTTTTAGATTGCTCGGTGATGAAATTCCTTACTCAGTAGCGGTAGAAATTGAAAAATTTGAAGTGGTTGGCAAGTTGCGGCGGATTTTCTGCGCCATTATTGTCGATAAAGACAGTCAAAAACCAATGTTGATTGGCAAGGGTGGCGAGAAGCTCAAGCAAATTTCTACTGAAGCTCGGCAGGATATGGAGAAGTTATTTGGCGGAAAAGTTTACCTTGAAACTTGGGTAAAAGTTAAAGGCGGCTGGGCTGATAATGAGCGGGCGCTAAAATCGCTGGGCTATTAAATAAAGCCTCCTAAAGCTGGCAAACACAATTCATCATCATTGGCATACTGATCAAACATAAACTCCATGGCATCAGTCAGTACGCACCGTCAAGACAACCAGGCAGTTTATGTGCTGCATACTTACCCATTCAAAGAAACGAGCCTGGTGGTTGAATTGTTTACACGGAATTTTGGACGTGTAGCAACAACAGCCAAAGGGGCAAGGCGCCCGCGCTCAGCCATGCGCGGTCTGTTGCAGGCATTCCAACCCCTGCTGGCGACTTGGTCAGGCAGGCTGGAGCTCAAAACATTACATAGCCTGGAATGGAATGGCGGTTTATTACTATTACAAGGCGAAGCTTTGATGTGCGGCTTCTATTTGAACGAGTTACTGTTAAGGCTGTTGCCGCGTGAAGATCCACATGAAGCGCTGTTTGAATATTACGCCACGACCTTAAAAACTTTGATGAGTGGTCAGGATTTAGCGACGACATTGCGTCGTTTTGAATTGAAGTTTTTACAAGAACTTGGTTATGCAATTCCGTTAAGTGTGGATGCAAGCGCAATGCCCGTTTTAGAGAAACAAGGCTACCGTTACGAAGCTGAGCATGGAGCAGTTAAATTGACTGGTGCATTAGATCGTGATGGTCATGGCGTACAATTATTGGGCAAGACTTTGATTGACATGTCGAATGATGACTACAGCCAGGTACAAACACAACAACAAAGTAAGCAGTTAATGCGTTATTTATTGGCACATTATTTGGGCGATAAGCCTTTGCATACACGGCAGTTGTTAATAGATTTACAAGGGTTTTAGTTGATTCTGTTTTTTGAATCCGCAATTATTTTAGGATTAAGTTGAGATGATTAAGCTAGGCGTTAACATTGACCACGTTGCCACTATTCGTCAGGCGCGTGGCACCAAATATCCCAGTGTTGTTCAAGCGGCTTTACGCGCAGAGCAATCTGGTGCGGACAGTATTACCTTGCATTTGCGTGAAGACCGTCGCCACATGCAAGATGCCGATATTTTTGCATTGCGCCCGTTATTGCAAACCAAGATGAACCTCGAGTGTGCCGTCACGGATGAAATGCTCGATATTGCGATTAAAGTAATGCCGCAGGATGTGTGCCTAGTGCCGGAGCGGCGTGAAGAACGTACAACAGAAGGCGGGTTGGATGTGATCGCCCACTTCGACAAGGTCAAACATGCGGTGCAAAAGCTAAGCGCTGCCGGGATTCGTGTCTCGTTATTCATTGCACCAGATCTGGCACAAATTGATGCGGCGGTTAAAACCGGTGCCCCCGTGATAGAGCTGCACACCGGGACATTTGCCGATGCTGAAACTGATGCGGTGCAAATAGTGGAGCTGGCACGCATTGAACAGGCTTTGCATCACGCCAAAGATGCGCGGTTGATTGTGAATGCCGGGCACGGTCTGCATTATCATAATGTACACCATGTTGCCAGAATGTACGGTTTTGAAGAGTTGAATATTGGGCACGCTATTGTGGCGCACGCTTTGTTTGTGGGCTGGGATAACGCGGTGCGTGAGATGAAGTCTTTGATGAAGGCCGCCGCTCCCAATTAGGGCGCTGCTCATTTACATATGATTTTTGGCATAGGCACAGATATCGTTGAAGTCTCGCGTATCGAATCTTCAATTCAGCAGTTTGGTGATGAGTTTGCCAAACGGATTTTGACGGACGGCGAGTTTGCCAGTTATCAGCAGTCACAAATAAAACCCAGGTTTTTAGCCAAACGATTTGCCGCAAAAGAGGCCTTCTCCAAGGCACTCGGCACCGGCTTGCGCGCACCGGCAACTTTTCAAAACATTGCGGTTTCTCACGATGATTTAGGTAAGCCTATTCTGGTGTTAGCGCCAGAATTGCAAGCATTGCTATTGTCTAGAAGCATTGCCCAAACCCACATTAGCATTAGTGATGAAAGAAACCTAGCGGCAGCATTTGTGGTGTTGGAAACCTAAAAAATGAGTCAATTGTTAACTGGCTCAGAAGAGATTGATGTCACGCGCCGCTTTGGTGGCATTTCGCGTCTATATGGTGCCGCAGGTTTGGCTAAGTTGCAGTCGGCCCATATTTGTGTGATTGGCATTGGTGGTGTGGGTAGTTGGGCGGCAGAAGCTGTAGCGCGTAATGCCGTTGGCACCATTACTTTAATTGATTTGGATAACATTGCAGAATCCAATGTAAATCGCCAATTGCACGCGGTGGACGGTGCTTTTGGCAAGGCAAAAGTGACGGCGATGCGTGAACGTATTCTCAGCATTAACCCACTGGCAACTGTGTGCGAGATTGAAGACTTCGTCACGACTGAGAACGTCAATGCAATGCTGAATCATGATTATGATGGCGTGATTGATTGTATCGACGACGCCAAAGCCAAGGCTGCAATTGCTAATTTCTGCAAGATGAAAAATATCCCGTTGGTCATGACAGGCGCGGCGGGCGGGCGTTTGGATGCCACGCGCATCAAACAGAAGGACTTGAGCGAAGTGAGCCATGACAAGCTGCTCGCCAAAGTGCGTAATCTATTACGCCGTGATTATGGTTTTACGAACGGCCATAGCGCAAAGGGCAAGTCATCAAAGCTGGGTGTTCAGTGTGTTTATTCCGACGAAAATGTTATTGAGCCGGATAGTGCCTGTGAGGT
>CAMBZE010000053.1 GCA_945872425.1 Methylotenera oryzisoli
CCCCGCTGCGATAGGGCTTTAATGTAGGAGCGGTCTGTGACCGCGAAGAGTGATTTCGCCGCGATGCCATTGCTGGCATAACCGAAATAGGCGATGTGGTTGGGAAAGGATTCTAACTATTTAATCACTGCGTTTTTAGCCAGCTCTTCCACCAACACTTTGCGTTTGGCATCGACCAAACCTTTAATGACATTGTTTTTTGCGTCGTCAAAACTGGCCGGTTTGAATTTGCGGATGTCTTCCACTTTAAGGATGTGCCAACCTAAATTGGTTTGCACCGGGTTACTGACGCTGCCTTTTTTTAAGCTTAAGACAATGTCGTCCAACGGTCTGACTATCATGCTAGGCAACAACCAGCCCAACTTACCACCCTGGGCCGCAGACGGTTTGTCTAGCGATTTATCTTGGGCTATGCGTTCAAACGATTCGTTATTTTCTAGGCGTTTGCTGACGTCTTGCGCTTCTTGCTCGCTGCCTAAGAGGATTTGCGACACGCTGTATTCGTTCGCGTTGCGGCCGCTTTTGGTGGATTCCAATTGACGGTTGTATTCGTTACGCACGTCTTCTTCTTTAATTGGATTTTTCTTGAAGTAGTCAGCAAACCACGCGTCGACCAGCACTTGTTGCTGCATCAGTTTCACTTGCGCTTTGACTTCGGGTAAGGCGTCTAATTTTTTCTTGCGCGCATCTCCGGCCACCAATTCGCGGGCGATCAATTCGTTTAAGACCATTTTTTCTGCATCCGGACCCACTTGTTGGCCTTGGGCTTGCAGGTTTTGCATGAAGTGATTGAGTTGCTCTTGGCTGATGGCCACGCCGTTCACGGTCTTGATGGCTTTGCTTGTTTCAGCGCTGGCTTTCGGTTCCTTGCTGGCTTTTTCTGCTGCTAAACTTGAGGCGCTGCCTAATGCTAGGCTAAAGCATAGTAAGTACTGAGCTAGGGGACTAAAACGAGGTGTGGCCATGACCGTATCCTTATGAATGAATGCGGCCATTATAAACCATGCAACATGCATTGCACCTATAGGGCAGAGAAGTGCCACAGGGGATGCTGGTATAATTTAGATCATTTCCTACTGGCTAGTTATTTCATCAACATGTCGATTAAGCAAATACCCCATTATGATGTAGCCATTGTCGGCGCCGGCCCTGCTGGAGCATTGGCTGCCTATGAGGTGGCTAAAGCCGGATTGCGCTGCGTGATCTTGGAAAAAGAATGCTTGCCTCGCTATAAGGTATGCGGTGGTGGGCTCATATACAAGGCCAGAAAAGCCCTGGATATAGACATTTGTGCTGCCATAGAGCGCGAATTGAGCGTAACCGAAATCGCTCTGTTTGGCTCTACAAAAACCTACCGCACGCCGCCACAAGAAAAGCCCATGGTGACCATGGTCATGCGCGACCAATTTGATCAGCTCTTGATCAAGGCGGCCTGTGAGCAAGGTGCTAGTTTGATCGAGGGATTCGAGCTAAAAGTGCTGCAAACACATAGCGATGGGGTCGATTTAACCGACGCCAGTGGCCGACACGTTTCGGCCAAAATGGTCGTTGGCGCCGATGGGGCTAACAGTGCGGTGGCCCGTTTGGGCGCTTGGTCGCATTTTGAGGCGGTGGCGCCAGCCTTGGAGTGCGAGTTGACGGTTTCGGATGCTGATATGGCGCGTTTTTCTGGCACTGCCCGCTTTGATTTGGATATTCCTAAAGACGGTTACAGTTGGGTTTTCCCTAAGGGTCAGCATTTGTCTATAGGCGTGGGGCGCTTTTTTAATAAAGAGCGCATCAATTTGCATCAGACCTTGGACACTTACCTTGCGCATTTGGGCTTGCAGGCTTATGCCGATAAGGCCGTGCACGGCTTCGTGATTCCCTTGCATCCTAGAAAAGAGGGCGCGATTCTAGGGCGATTGTTCTTGGTTGGTGATGCAGCTGGTTTCGCTGACCCCGTTTTGGGTGAGGGCTTAAGCTCGGCTATTTTGAGTGGGATAGCCGTGGGTAAGGCCATTGCCGCATCGGGCGTGGATTTAGCTCGCGCGCAAAGTAACTATCAAAAATACATCGATGATGAGGTGTTGGCTGATTTGGCTACGGCACGCAAGTTAGCCGGTTTTTGCTACTTGTCTCCGACCATGCGCAATTGGCTAATGGCGCAATCTAGCGAGCGCCTGATTAAGGCCATGACTCGCATTATTATGGGGGAAAGCCAATACCAGGATTACCAAATGCGTTTTATGAACAAGCTAAAATTTTGGCAATAAAGGGCTGGCTTAAAAATACAGCGGGTTGCTTGTATTTTGTTTGCTGTTGTTAAATTAAGACCCTGATGTTGCTGCATAGAACGTACAGCAGACCAAGAAGAGTAATGGAAATGACGTATTTAACATTTCTCTGAACTGAATCCCAATTGACACCATCGTATGACGGGTTAAGGCAATGCAATTCAAATAACGATCGTGTAAAACTGGAAACGTAGGAGTTTTTTTTAGCACAGCGTTGATTGGCAGGTGTCTTTTCAAGGAATTTCGTTCTGACTGAATGCTGTTGCTCTGCAAAAACCTTATCATTCCAGCGAAAAATACTGTGTGTATGCACCATATTAACTAATGCAATGTGGTTAATTGCTGCATCGCTTGTGTTGGTTGCTTTTACTGTCCAAAGAGCGCGATTTTTGGAGGCTATTTTAATGAGTGATTTAAATTCATTTTTGATATAAGGATCAAAAATTGTGAAAATACTAAATTCATCGTTATCGATATTAAATTTTGTTAGGATTTCTCTTTGTGCCACCAGCGTGATTAAAGTTTTATTATTCATAATAGTTGTCATTTTAACAACTATTGTTGGTTTGGTAAAATATTGTCATATTTGATATCATATTCTTGGAACTGATTTGGTTTGTTATAATTGCTCTAATAGAAGAGTTAACAGAACCAGACAATACATTGCCGCCCCGAAATACTTTATGCGGGGGGGGGATTATGGACCATAAGAACACCTACCTACGATTCGTAAATCTGATGATTGCCGCTGAGCGTCTATCCTCTTTGCCACCAATAGACGCGGTGGAAGCTAGAATTTTAAAGTTATTAAGTATTTATTGGGAGCAGAGTGCGCCTATCACAGTTGTAGTTGCCATGAAAATATCCGATGAGGTATCCAGTTCAACGATGTTTAGATACTTAAAAAAGTTGCGTGAAAAAGGCTATCTTCAACTCGTCATGGATGTCAGAGATAACCGAGTTAAGTATGTGGAAGCCACCAATCAAACGCATAGGTATTTTTCTGAACTGGGAAAATTGATGCACCAAGCCGTAGGATAAATTCACATTTACTTTTAGATGACATTTTTAGATAATGTTGATTAAATCAATAATAATTTTAAAAATGAAAACCATATTCTACGTTGCGGCGATAGCGATTGCTTGGGTTCTGTTGTTTCAAATGAACATGTACTTGTTCTCCAATTTCAAACATAATCTATATACCACATGGGTGTTTCTGCCCGCTGGTCTGCGTTTAGTTTCCATGCTGTTGTTGGATAAGATATGCAATATTAGGCCTATTTATTGGGACATTAATTGCTAATAACTTAATTGGCATCCCTCTAAATCATTCGATTGTTCTGAGTTTTATTTCTGCTATCAACCCTTATCTAGCCGTTAAGTTTTCCAAAAGTCTAATGAAAGTAGATGACATGTTGAGTAAGCTCACGGCTAGCAATCTAATAGTCATGAGCTTAATTTCATCATTATTTAATGGCATAGCACAGAATTTCTACATACATGGGGCGGGACTGAGTAACAAACCATTATCGGATGTCTTAGGGATGTTTATGGGTGACTTTCTAGGGTGCTTAATTATGCTGTATGGGCTTTCTATTATTTTAAAAGTTTTTAAAAAATAAGCCGCGAAATAATAAACGGAATTAAATTCCAAGTGATGGGAGTATTGTTTAGTCAATGCTCATTTGAATTCTAATTTGTGATTGATTTGAAGGAAGCGCTTGCTCCACGAGCACTAGGGTTCTCATTCCCTCATTGCAAAAAACAAAAGCCCCATTGCTGGGGCTTGTATTTTTTGGCGGAGAGCGAGGGATTCGAACCCTCGATACAGATTTAAGCCCGTATGCTTCCTTAGCAGGGAAGTGCCTTCGACCACTCGGCCAGCTCTCCGTTTTGATGCGATTATTGCGAGGGCGTAACAATACTAGATTACACCTTAAAAATCAATCTAAGCTTATGAACATCATGGCGAAGAAGTTAGTGTTTGTCCATCTCCTGTCCATCGGAGATATTAAATGGCATCAATTCGCAAACGAAACGGTAAGTGGCAAGTTCGAATAAATCGTGACGACGTATCAGTAACAAAGACTTTTTCAAATAAGAAAGATGGTGAAACTTGGGCGCGTACTACGGAAGTGGCAATTGAACGGAATGAGTTCACCCTAAAGACCCAAATGACCACGGAAAGACTTGGGCAGCTTTTTGACCAATATAATGATGAAGTGGCTCCTTTACACAGGTCTAAAACAACAAGTTTCATGTTGGCTAGTCTAAAAAGCAAGTTGGGCCATGTTCGAATCGATGCATTTAATGCGCGTGACCTTGCTGATTGGCGCGATAAGAGGTTGAAAGAGGTGAAACCTGCCTCTGTAGTGCGAGAATTAAATACCCTTTCTGCCGTGTTGAATCATGCCCGTAAGGAGTGGTGTTTCCAGATAGGTAACCCAGTTGCTGATATTAAACGTCCAACTGTTGGAGCATCTAGAACAAGGCGATTGCTGGATGATGAAGAATTAAACCTCATCGGTGCGCTAGCCCCTGTTCACGCGGGTATTGTGAGACTTGCATTGGCTACAGCTATGAGAAGGGGTGAGGTGTTGTCATTGTTGTGGGCTAATGTCAATTTGGATATGCAGGTGGCGGTGTTGCCGGTGACTAAAAATGGTGAAATGAGACGCGTCCCCTTATCAAAAGATGCTATTGCAATACTAAAAGAACAAAGGCTGACAAATGTTCAATCTATAACTGGGAAGGTGTTTGATGTAACGCAGATTTCGCTTGATAAAGCGTGGCGGAAAGCCTGCAGAAAAGCTGGTATTTTCGGGCTACGATTTCATGACTTGCGACATGAAGCTATATCAAGATTGTTTGAGATTGGCTTGAATCCAATGGAAGTAAGTAGCATCAGCGGACACAAGACTTTGCAGATGCTAAAGCGTTATACGCACCTTAAAGCAGAAGATTTAGCCAAAAAGCTTGGTTAAAACCCAGAACAGGGATGTCGGAAGATGCAAAGAATGTAACATTAGCTATAAAATGACTTTTTAATTCTAAGATACATTCGGCCATGATTATTAAAAAACTATACGAAGTAAGACCATGGAATTCATTAGCTGGATTAACGGATAGTTTTACAGTCGCTGAATTAGCCGACACGATAGACCGCGATGGGATATACGTTTGGGATAAGCTTGGAAGAATTGTCATAGCAGACACACAATCAACTGATGACAGGTCTCAGAAGAAGGCTTTGGAACACTTGGCGGATGTTTATAACGCGCAACAAAACCCTGGGCCAAATAGTCATCTAGAATCAGAGTTTGATAGGTCTGATGAAGACCCTTTGAATAAATTTGGCTGGCCAGAAAGCAACTTCCCGGAAATTGGAATACCTACAAAGAAATCAACGAATATTGATAAAACGAAGCCATGGCAAGACCTAGCTTGTGAAATTGCAGAAGACCTTTACCAAAAAACAAAAAAGGCAACTGGTTCAAAGGGTAGACTTGAAGATTACAGTGCGCACGTTGAAAAAGTTTTTCAGCAAGAATCCATCTTAGGCTCACATGGAAAACCATTAAGTAAAAATTATATTCAGCGTGAGGCACTGCAAGGCGATAAATGGTGGAAGAGTAAAAAATAACTGTGTTTTGTTTTTCCCGATTAGCGGGAAATTTCCCGGGTAAATTTATTTTCATAAAAATATTTATCTTATTGATTTAATTGACTATTTAAATTTATCAATCGCTTGCTAAGTAATTTTCCCGTATAAAAAGTACTGGTTCTATTCACCATAGCCGAAAGGCAGGAAGAACCAAAAATGTGTACTTTTAATACAAACACTCAAGCTGAAGAAATTAAAAAACTTTGGCAAATAAAAGCGACAGGCTCCAGCAGTATTATTGAACTGCGCGCTATCAAAAAACACGTTGATAAAAAATCTGAAATAATCACCAAGCCATTTAAAGGGAAAGATTTCAATTCGCGCGATGACTTGCAATTGGCATTTGAACAAGAAGCCTTAAGACTAAACGCACGGGGTTATAACATCTACGTGGTAATGAACCCAATCAATGAAAGTTTCGAGGGTGGCTCTGCAGGGGATAAGGATATTCAATTTCGCGATTTGTTGTTGATTGATATTGACCGTCACGACACTAAAAATCCAGCCAACGACATTGAGCTTGAAGCAGCTGAAGCGCTTGCGGATAAGGTAGCTAATTATCTTAAGGATGGTGGGTGGAATGAACCCATCAAAGTTATGTCAGGGAATGGCTATCATCTTTATTACATCCTAGACCACGTAGCCAATACAGACGATATCAGGGATGCTATTAAAGACTTTCTAAAGGACCTAGCAGCTGCATTTGATAACAATGTGGTAAAGATAGATACCGGTGTATTTAATGCCTCTCGCATCACTAAAGTTGTCGGAACAATTGCTTATAAAGGCGAAGAATCTGCTGGCCGTCTTTATAGAATGGCGAGGTGCGTATGAGCGGCGTCACTTTAGATTTAATTAAAAGCACATCTCAAAAACTTCGAGTACTGAAGCCTTCTATTTCAATTGCGGGGACACAACCATCAAGCCCACGCTTGAGTACTTTAACGCTAACGCTTGCGGGAAAGATGCCACCGCCAGAAACCCAAGAAGAGATTGATAAACTACAAAGCGCACTGGCTTTCCTATCATCTGATGTCGGTCGTGGTCATGGTAGCTTTTATGATAGTAGAGGACTGCCTGAGAATGACTACTGGCTAGCTGGGGTGTGGGCTATATCAAGCTTAGGGTGGAGTGGAGGTGAGACAATAGCACGCAACTGGTCTCGGCAAAGTAGTCGTTATACCGAAGATGGCTTTAATCAAGCATGGAACGGCTACAAACCAAATCACACCAGCGCCATAGGTATTGGGTCGCTTTACAAAAAAGCTAAAGACTTAGGTTGGCAGCAGTTAGGGGTTCAGGCACCATCGAGTCCAATGGGATTGGCCAGCAATAACATTCCCGAGCCTACAAGATTTCCTTTACTCAGCCTGGATGACCTTGATGGATTGCATCCGAACGAGTGGCTTGTAAAAAACGTACTCCCTACTCAAGGCTTAGCGGCAATCTTCGGACCTAGTGGCTCCGGGAAAACCTTTGTAGTGGTAGACCTCTTAATGGCGATTGCATGCAAGCCAGCTTGGTTTGGGTTCAAGGTTAAAAACGTACCTGTTGTTTATATAGGGCTCGAAGGTAAGAGTGGTATTCCACGTCGATTTAAAGCTTGGCGTAAAAAAAACAACCAGCTATACCCAAGCAATGTAAAGGTTGTATTTAGTAACTTTAACGTTTTAGCACGCAATCAAATAGAAGAGCTAGCGGACACAATTCAACAAGTGAATATGACTTTTGGAGTCATTGTCATCGACACTTTAAATCAAGCTAGTCCGGGGTCTGATGAAAACTCTTCACAGGATATGGGCATTATTATTAGTCACCTAAAAATGCTGCAAGAACTCACCGGTAGCCTTGTTTTAATCATTCACCACACCGGCAAAAATACTGCGGCAGGTCTTCGTGGCCACTCTAGTTTAAAAGCAGCGCTAGATACCAGCATAGAGGTTATAGGGGGTGATAACAGGTCGTGGCTGCTCGAGAAAAACAAGGATGGTGCTGATGGTCAAAGCTTTCCTTTCAAACTCGAGGTTCAGACACTTGGGATTGATGCTGATGGTGAGGCTATTACTTCTTGTACGATTGAGCGGAACACCAATGTGATTTTTCAAAAGCCTGAGCCAAGCGGTAAAGCACAAAAAGCTGCGTATAAATTAATTAAGCAAACATTGGTTCTTAGCCCTGATTTTAATAAGTGCAATAGCGGCACTCAAACAGCATGCATTAAGGTGGAAGATGCGGTTACTAAGCTAGCTAGCACATTGACAACAGAGGCTTCTAATAAGCGCAGCAACAGAGCGCGGACCATCATAGGTAGTTTGACTCAAGGTGGTTACCTGGGCACAGGCTTAGAGCTTGATGAGGGGTGGATATGGCTACCTTAAAAGTGTCAAAAAAATCACTGACCAAATATTCCCCCTTATATAGGGGGAATGGACATTTTGGACATTTGTCCTAAAAACCAATAAAACCAAATAACTAAGTTATGGACATTTTGGACATCGAAAAAAAATATTATACATTTAAGGAATACGCACTATGACACACAATCAGAAACTAAAAGAAGCTGTTGAACACATTCGTAAACTGCATCAAGAAATGCTTGTCACCCACCCAAAACTATCTCTGCTTGGGGTAACTCCGGAAGAGAAAGAAATCACAGAGCAAGTTCATGCAATCCTGTGGATGGGTGCGCTA
>CAMBZE010000054.1 GCA_945872425.1 Methylotenera oryzisoli
CTACAAGCCTCTTCCAATATGAAATGAGTCTAAAGGAGTTGCGTATTTCCACCAAGGAATGCGGCTGAATCAAATCGCTGAAGTTCTAAATCGGTCATATGACCTTACCCCTCAAAAATGCACCTCTTAGCATCTTTATCATCGTGACAAGGGCGCCGCCCCTACGTTCAACTCGGAAGGGTTATGGGCAATACAGAATAACCGTTACTTTGCTGCCGGTATTTTTACGGGAACATACAGCGTACTTTCGCCGCGCATTAGCAGCAAGGCGATTGTTTTACCTGCGGCAAAGCTTGCCAGCTGTTTGCTAAATTGCTCCACACTTTGCACTTCCGTGTTATTCAGCCCCAGTATCACATCGCCACGGCGCACACCCGCTTGCGCCGCCACGCCTTGTGCGTCCATCACTAAAAGGCCGTTTTTGCCATTTATTTTTTTCTTTTGTTGTACGGTGAGTTCTTTTAATATCAAGCCGATACGATTAAATTCCGGCTTGCCGGCGGGTTTGTTGGTTTGAGCCGCTTCAGTTGAACCTGTTGGCATTTCACCCACCACGATGTTGAGCATTTTTTCATTGCTTTTGCGTAGAATCTCAACGGCGACGGTTTTCCCCGGTTTGGCGGCACCTACCGCACGTGGCAAATCGGCAGATGTCCCAATGGGTTTGCCATCAAATTTGGTAATCACATCACCAGCCTCTAGGCCGCCTTTGTCCGCAGGGCCACTTTTCTCAACCGCAGCCACCAATGCGCCATGGGTATTTTTCATACCAAATGATTCTGCCAATTCTTTGCTGAGCTCCTGAATAACGACGCCTAACCAGCCACGGGTGATTTTTCCTGTTGATTTCAGTTGATTTGAAATTTCAAGTGCCACATCAATCGGGATGCTAAAAGACAAGCCCATCGAACCGCCACTGCGGCTATAAATTTGCGAATTAATGCCCACCACTTCACCCGCCAGATTAAACAAGGGCCCGCCAGAATTGCCCGGGTTAATGGCGACATCCGTTTGAATAAATGGCACAAAGTTTTCTTGCGGTAGAGCGCGACCTTTTGCACTCACGATGCCGGCTGTCATCGTATTTTCCAAACCAAACGGTGAACCAATGGCCGCCACCCACTCGCCCACTCTAAGTTTACCGGGATCGCCGGTTGTGACTTTAGGTAAACCGGTTGCTTCAATTTTTACCAAAGCGACATCGGTACGTTTGTCTGCGCCAATGATTTTGGCTTTGAATTCACGCTTATCTGACAGCTTTACAATCACTACATCAGCATCAGAGACCACGTGTGCATTGGTTAGAATGTAGCCATCACTGCTGATAATAAAGCCAGAGCCCAGTGATTGTGATTTATATTCAGGCTGCGGCGCACCGTTTTGCCCCGGAAGGCCAGGAATACCAAAATGCCTGAAAAGCTCCTGCATTTGCTCATCGCCCTGCATGCCAGGAAAGGGCATCGCATGCTCGGCACGCATATTCTGCGTGATGCTGATATTGACAACGGCGGGGCCCTGCTTTTCTGCCAACTCGGTAAAGTCCGGCAAATCTTTCGCATAGCCATTTAAATGAACCATCAAGCCAAAAGCAACTACGGCAATCCAACTCTTCATCATCTATTCACCTTGTTTAGTTTGAAATTTCACTGCATTTTCACATGCAGCCATGTCATCCGCGCGACGCAAAATCACTGCCAAAGATTGAGTGCAGTTCTTTTTTGCAGCCCCGTATCCAACCAAGTGCCATTTTACCCAAAGAAACCCCAACAACAGGCCTGATGCGGCTGCCAAGAGGACATAAAGTTCGTTGTTAAAAAACGTGTCTACCAAAATTGCAGCAATGAGCATACCGAGCAAAGGCACGATATACAGATAAAAGACCGAACTTAGTATGACGCGCTCGTCTATCCCCACCACTACACTATCGCCCACATTGGCATCAATCCCGTTTTCGGCACGAAATTGTTGGCTTTTGTGACCGAGCAACTTGCCCCAGGTGGCATTACCACAGCCGCGTTTCTGGCCACAAAGCCCACATGCCGTGCGTCTTTCAATTTCCAGCACAGCGAGGTTTTCTTCTCGCGCGGTGATAATGGCGTATTCTTCTATCATGATAACTAGGGTGCTTCTGGCTCAAGTTCGAGCCTCTGCATCAAGTTTCGTTTGAAGTGAAGGCTAAGCGCCACGGTACCACGCATGGCATCGCCAATTAAATGATACTGACTCCAGGTTTCTGCTGCCGACTGACTGGACTGCATTGTAACAATCAGATGGGCGGCATCTTCAACTGTAAGTTCATCATCAATTAAAGCGGATATTTGTTCAGTCATTATCTACTCCTAATAGAATTGGTAAACACAAACTATTACCAACGCTTATTTTCCGGCGTATCCAGCAACGGCCTTAATTTGAGTGCGATTGTTTCACGCGCCCTGAAAATACGTGAGCGCACCGTGCCGATTGGGCAGCTCATCATAGTCGCAATTTCCTCGTAACTCAGCCCTTCAATTTCACGCAAGGTAATGGCTGTGCGCAATTCCTCAGGCAAGCCGTCAACCGTATCATTCACCGTTTGCGCAATTTGCTTAGTCATCATGCTGGACTCCGGCGTTTCCATGGTGCGCAACTCGCCGCCATCCTCAAAGTTTTCAGCATCTTCAATTTCAATATCGGTGCTGACCGTTGGTCTACGCCCCATGGACACCAAATAGTTTTTTGCCGTGTTAATGCCAATACGATACAGCCAGGTATAAAAAGCGCTATCGCCACGAAAGTTCGGTAAGGCGCGATAAGCCTTAATGAAAGACTCTTGAACCACATCCTCAATCTCGGACTGATCACGTATCATCCGCGATAACAAGCGCCCCAGTCTGCGTTGATATTTATCCACCAACAAACCAAAAGCGCGCTTATCGCCACGCTGCGCACGCAATACAAGCTCATGATCTATCTCACGATTACCAGAGTTTGGAGTAATGGTCACTGCGGTTAATTTCCCTGTAGGCTTAGTGTAACCAAGCTGAGTTTTGCTACCGTATTTTTCACTAGCGCCAGTATAACCTTGGCCGACAGGTTGCATGAAGCTAAATTGCGCTAATTCCTGAATTTTACTGGCTTGTATCATTAGCTATTTCTCACTGTCACTGCAAATTGAAAATTAAGCATTTATTACTTTTATCCTAAAAACCGCAGTTCAAGCCACAGAGAGAACCGAGCTCACAGAGAGTCCCAGTTGATCCTGTACTGTTTATCCGAAAATCCGTTCGCATTGATGCCAAAAACTGGTACAGCACGAACAGATGAAAAATGAATTTATAGAAATGTCCTATTGCCTTTTGCAGTGACCGCGATACACTCTTACAAGTTCCTTTAAGGAAACACTGATTTATTTGTCACACCGGCGTGACCGTAAAGGTTATCACCACAGAATATATCTGCTAAAGCAGATTATTCTGCGAGAAAAGCCGGTGTCCAGTGTCTTGATTTCTCTAATGGATTCCGGCTTTTGCCGGAATGACGTCCATGGAATAAATCAGCGTTTCCTTAAGTTTATTGACATCAACCCTCAACACACACATTAACCCAAAAACATGCAGCAATTTGACGTTCTCATTATCGGTAGCGGGCTGGCAGGCTTATCACTGGCCTTACGTACTGCGGTTGATAAAAAAATATGTTTGGTAAGCAAACGTAACATCAACGACTCTGCCAGCAACTGGGCGCAAGGCGGCATTGCCGCAGTTTTAAATGACAATGATTCGATTGAAGCCCATATTCAAGACACGCTGATTGCCGGGGCTGGGCTATGTGATAGCGCTGTGACCAAAAAAGTGGTGGAGCATGGCAAGGAAACTGTGGAGTGGCTGATTAAACAAGGCGTCAGTTTTACGCGTGAGCAAGATAACAGCGGTTATCATTTAACGCGCGAAGGTGGCCACAGTCATCGTCGTGTTATCCACTCTGCCGACGCGACCGGTCACGCCGTGCAAACAACGCTCGCCGAAAAAGTGCGCCAGCACCCTAATATCACCCTGCTCGAAAACCATATTGCGGTAGATTTAATTACCACACGCAAAGTAAAAGATACGGATGCGCAACACTTCAATAGCAACGCTTGCTTAGGGGCATATGTGCTCGACAACAACAGCGGAAAAGTGATTACGATTGGCGCACAAAATACCGTGTTAGCCACCGGTGGCGCGGGTAAGGTGTACCTCTACACCACCAACCCGGACATCAGCACTGGCGATGGCATTGCCATGGCTTGGCGTGCGGGCTGCCGCATCGCCAATATGGAATTCATTCAGTTCCACCCGACCTGCTTGTTTCATCCTCATGCCAAATCTTTTTTGATTTCTGAAATCGTGCGCGGTGAAGGTGGTTTGTTAAAACTGCCGGACGGCAGCCGATTTATGCCGGAACACGACCCGCGAGAAGAATTGGCACCGCGTGATGTCGTCGCGCGCGCCATTGACTTTGAGATGAAAAAACGCGGACTTGATTGCGTTTATCTGGATATTTCACATAAATCTCTGGCGTTTATTCAAGAGCATTTCCCCAATATCTATCGCCGCTGCCTGGAGCTTGGCATTGATATCAGCAAAACGGCGATTCCTGTGGTGCCGGCTGCACATTACACTTGCGGCGGCGTGATGACGGATGACAAAGGGCGCACCGACATTAACCATCTTTACGCCATCGGTGAAACGGCCTGCACGGGCTTGCATGGCGCAAATCGCCTTGCCAGCAACTCCCTGCTTGAGTGTCTGGTGTTTGGTCAGGCGGCCGCAGACGATATTTTAAGCCAGCCGACAAAACCTACGCCAACGCTACCGCACTGGGATGAAAGTCGCGTCACCGATGCTGACGAAGAAGTGCTGATCACCCATACCTGGGATGAATTGCGCCGATTCATGTGGAATTACGTGGGCATTGTACGTACAGACAAACGCTTGAGCCGCGCGCTGCATCGCATTCATATGCTGCGCGATGAAGTACACGAGTTTTACAGTAATTTCAAAATCAGTAATGACTTAATCGAGCTACGCAACTTGCTGCAAGTGGCAGAGTTAATTGTACGCAGCGCCATGGAGCGCAAAGAAAGTCGCGGCCTGCACTACAGCAAAGACCATCCAAATGCTGAGGCAGAGCCTATTCCAACGGTGCTGGAGCCTGCCAACTATTACAGCCTGCTAGACCGCGAGCATGGTCACAAACACCCTCATTAAATGACTTTGCTGCGTATTGCCATCACCTGCCTGGCTTTATTGTTTGCGATTACCGGTCAAGCTGAAAGCGCCTACATGGTGACCCATGTTTACGATGGTGACACTGTCGAATTAAAAAACACCGACGGCAGATTCAAATTACGCCTTGCTGGCATTGATGCGCCTGAACGCAATCAAGCCTACGGGCAAAAATCACGTCGCGCGCTCGCTAAGCTCTGCAAAAGCGATAAAGTTGTTGTCACCGCCCAAATACTGGGTACAGATAAATACAATCGCTCTTTAGGCAATCTGCAATGCAACCACGTCGATGCGGGGCTCTACCTGATTGAACAAGGTCTTGCCTGGCATTATGCCAAGCACTCAAATAATGTAATGACGAAAAATGCCGAACTGGTTGCTCGTCAGAAAAAACGCGGACTTTGGAAAGACAAAAAACCAATGCCGCCTTGGGTTTGGCGACAAACACACCAGTAGGAGCGACGCCCCGTCGCGATTATCACCATTGTTTCGCGGCGAGGGCGCCGCTCCTACAGTCAACAACACTTTAATCGCAATCTACCGTATAATGCACGCTCCCTGCGCCAACCAATCTGCGTAGCGGTCTCTTATCCTTTAATCTTCTTGATTTTTAAATCACTTGAATGATTATTACATTTGCCTACCTCGATTGGTGTTGCTTCATAAGTAATAGGTCGGCTTAAATCCCAAGCTGGAGCTTTACTTTGACTATTGAAACAACATCACTTAACTTTAACGAGTTAGGATTATCTGAACCTATTCAACGCGCCATTGCTGACGCGGGCTATACTACCCCAACCCCAATTCAGGCCAAGGCTATTCCGCAAGTTTTAAGCGGCGGTGATTTACTGGCCGGGGCACAAACCGGCACCGGTAAAACCGCAGGCTTTACCTTGCCGATTTTGCATCTGTTAAGCCAAAAACCATTATCAGAAGTGGCTAAAGGCCACCCACGCTGCCTCATGCTAACGCCTACGCGTGAACTTGCTGCGCAGATTGAAGAATCGGTAAAAACTTACGGCAAATATCTGCCGCTCACTTCTACCGTGATTTTTGGTGGCGTGAATGCCAACCCACAAATTGCGCGCTTAAAAAAGCCGCTAGATATTCTAGTGGCCACGCCTGGCCGCTTGCTGGATCACGCTAATCAAAAAAATGTCGATTTGTCCGGCGTAGAAATATTAGTGTTAGATGAAGCCGACCGCATGCTGGACATGGGTTTTATCCGCGACATTAAAAAAATATTGGCCATGCTGCCTAAACAACGCCAAAACTTGCTGTTCTCGGCGACATTTTCAGATGAAATCAAGGCGCTCGCTGATGGTCTTTTGCACAACCCGGGCTTTGTTGAAGTGGCGCGCCGCAACACTGCGTCTGAACTGGTTGAGCAGACCGTACACATGGTGGCACAAAGCCATAAACGTGATTTGATGAGTTATCTAATTAAGCACCACGACTGGAAACAGGTACTGGTGTTTACTCGCACCAAACACGGGGCAAACCGCTTGGCGGAAAAACTGATTAAAGATGACATCCAAGCTGCAGCGATTCACGGCAACAAAAGCCAAGGTGCGCGCACCAAAGCCCTGGCGCAGTTCAAAGATGGCAGCATGCGCGTACTGGTAGCCACCGATATCGCCGCACGCGGGCTGGATATTGACCAATTGCCACAAGTCGTCAATTTTGAACTGCCCAATGTGCCTGAAGACTACGTGCATCGTATTGGCCGTACCGGCCGCGCTGGCAGTAGCGGCGCAGCGGTATCTTTGGTGGATAGAGAAGAACTCAAACTGCTGAAAGATATTGAAAAACTGATTAAACGTGAAATCCCTAAAGTTCATGTCGAAGGATTTACGCCCAATGCCAACCCTGAACCTGAAGCGCCGCGCGCGCCCAGACAGCCACATGGCCGACCGCGCAAACAACAGGGAAAACCACAAGGGCAGCCACAAAATGCGCCAAGCAAGATTTTATCAGAAGCTGCTCGCCATCAAGCCATGCCGCAATCAGCTTTATTTACGCCGCCCAGCCCCAACCGCCATCAGCCAAACCGTCAGAATGTGAATCGTCAAAACGCAAATAATGGCAATGCGAGCAGAGGCAACACGAACAGCACTCACAGAAGCGGTGGCAGAGGTCGTTAAGGAAGCACTGATGAAAATTTGGGTAGATGCAGACGCCTGCCCCATCGTCATTAAAGAGATTTTATTCAGGGCGGCAGAGCGCACTAAAATTACGACAACACTTGTTGCCAATCAGTTTTTACGCACGCCGCCATCGGTTTATATCAAAACCATACAGGTGCCTAGCGGCTTTGATGTTGCTGATAACCGCATTGTATTAGCCCTGGAAGTTGGTGATTTGGTGATTACCGCAGATATTCCACTGGCAGCACAAGTGGTAGAAAAAGGCGCTCATGCGCTAAACCCGCGTGGTGAGCTTTATACCGAAGCCAACATTAAAGAGCGCCTCGCCATGCGCAATTTAATGGAAGAACTACGCGGTAGCGGCATAGACATTAGCGGCCCTTCTGCTTTTAATCAAAGTGATCGCCAGGCATTTGCCGCGGCATTAGATCGCTTTATTGC
>CAMBZE010000055.1 GCA_945872425.1 Methylotenera oryzisoli
GTAGAGCAACGGACTGTTAATCCGTGTGTCCCTGGTTCGAGCCCAGGTCGAGGAGCCAGAATACAAAAAGCCCCACATTGCTGTATAGCTTTGCGGGGCTTTTTTATTTCCGTTAATTGGCTATGGATTAAACGCCTCAGCGGTGGTTAACTGATGGGTACACAAAATTCAGAGCACACTCAAGTCTACGTTCCAAAGAAGTGACCAGGACCTACTGCCCTACCCAATATAAAATCAGCCGCTAGCGATTAATGCTGTCTAGCAGGCTAGGATTGGCAGCAAAATATAATGGATGTCTTGGCTTCGAAATTTTTGCTTTAGCTCAGTCACCAGTACTTGTAGATTCTCAACTGCTGCATGCGTCATAAACTGCACGCGCGCCTGCCTTCCACTCACCTGCTCGATAATGCTTAAATTAAGCTCGCCATGGACACGCCCATGACCATGGACTTTATGGCTGGTGAAGCCTGAGATGTCCTTTCTAAGTAACAGGTAATCGACCAACATCTCTTCCAGCGATGGCGGCACAATAAGAATCAATAAGCCCTGCGCAGTTGCGAGTGAGGTTGATTTATCTGACATAAATAGCCTTACTTAAAAAATCTACGGTAAAAAATAGGCAGCAATAGCAAGGTCAGCGCAGTTGAACTGAGCAAGCCACCTATCACCACTATGGCCAATGGCTTTTGAATTTCCGACCCTGGCCCACTGGCAAATAATAAGGGCACCAAACCAAATGCCGCAATGCTTGCTGTCATCAGCACAGGTCTTAATCTTCGTTTAGCGCCTTCAACAACGATGCTTAACTTATCCATGCCCTGCGCTTCCAACTGATTAAAGTAACTGACCATCACCACGCCATTAAGCACAGCAATGCCAAGAAGCGCAATAAACCCAACCGATGCCGGCACTGATAAATACTCCCCAGACAACCACAATGCAAATACCCCACCTATCATGGCAAATGGAATGTTGGAAAGGATTAACAAGGCTTGTTTGATGGACGCGAAAGTGGCAAATAATATTAAGAATATCAAGCCTATGGCAACCGGCACAACTATAGCCAGACGCGCTGCTGCCCGTTGTTGGTTCTCAAACTGTCCGCCCAATTTAACCGAATAGCCTTCACGCAATTTGACTTCGGTTGCGATGCGCTGCTTAGCTTCATCGACGAAACTAACCAAGTCACGATTGCGTATATTAGCCGTTATCACCACCATACGCACTCCGCGCTCCCTATCCACTTTAACCGGCCCTTCAGCTCGTTCTATTTTAGCAACTGCAGACAATGGCACATTCGTGCCGTTTGCCAAAGTTAGCAGTAAATTACTGAAATCGGACGGCGATTCACGTAAACTTTGATTACCACGAATGACAATCGGCGTCCGCCTCTGGCCTTCTTGCACCACCCCAACCGACTTGCCTTCCAATTGCGCCAGCAGCACATTTTCAATTTCTGCGATACTTAATCCCAAGCGGCCTGCTGCCACCCTATCGATTTTAACTTGCAAATACTGTACACCGCTATTTTCTGGGGTGTAAACATCTTGGCTGCCTTCGATTGATTCTAATATTTTGACGATTTGTTGTGCATTGCGGTTTAATTCACTTAAATCCGTGCCAAACACTTTAATGGCTAGATCCCCGCGTACACCTAAAATCATCTCGTTTACCCGCATATCTATGGGCTGAGTAAAGCTGTAGGCTAAGCCTGGCATTTGCGCCATGACTTTTCTAAGCTCATCAAGTAAGTCCTCTTTGCTGGCCATGCGCCAATCGGATCTTGGTTTTAAAATCAAGAAATTATCCGTTTGATTTAAACCCATGGGATCCAAACCCAACTCATCCGAACCCACCCTAGAGTAAACACCGGTTACTTCAGGCACTTGTTTTAAAATCGCGCGCTGCACACTTAAGTCAGAAGCCATGCTTTGTTGCAAATTAATCGACGGTATTTTCTCTACCCCAATAATGAGGTCGCCTTCATCCATGGTAGGCATAAAGGTTTTGCCTATCTGCGTATACAGCACTCCAGTTAACGCCAAGGCCACAAGCGCAGCCATGACTATCATTTTTGCATTAGCCAAGGCCCAGTGAAGTATAGGCTCGTACAAAGCCAACGCTTTTCTAAGCAAGAAAGGTTCTTCGTGGCTAACTTCTTTAAGTAAGAACGAAGACAAAACTGGAATGACGGTAAGGGACAAAAGCAAGGAGCCGGCCAAAGCAAACATGATGGTTAAGGCCACCGGACTAAAAAGCTTGCCTTCCAACCCTTGCAGAGTGAGTAAAGGTAAAAATACCGTAATGATAATGAGCACGCCAGCCGTCACTGGCACACTTACCTCGCGCACGGCGCGGTAAATAATGTGCATTCTTGGCAAGGCTGCAACCTTAGTCTTGTCAGCCAAGTGGGATACCACATTCTCCACGACCACTACCGCCGCATCAACCAACATGCCTATGGCAATCGTAAGGCCTCCCAAGCTCATTAAATTGGCAGACAAACCAAAATAACGCATTAACAAGAATGTGAACAATGCCGACAAAGGCAAGATAAAAGCGATAGTGAGCGCCGCTCTAAAGTTACCTAAAAATAAAATTAATAGTATCAACACTAAGACAACCGCTTCGAGCAAAGCCTTAGTTACGGTATAAACAGCGCGCTCTACTAGACTGCCCCTGTCGTAAAACACATTGACCGTCACCCCTTTTGGTAGGCTGGGTGCCATTTCCGCCAACTTAGCCTTAACACCATCAACCACCTGTTGCGCGTTGGCGCCACGCAGACCCAACACCAATCCCTCAACTGCTTCGCCTTTACCGTTACTAGTAACAGCGCCATAACGGGTTATAGCCCCGATTCGCACATCAGCAACATCGGCTATTTTAACGGACATACCTTGCTCGCTTCGCACCACCGTGTTTTGTACGTCTTCTATGGTTTTAAATCCGCCTTCAGCACGCACCAACAACGCCCCCTCACCGTCATTTAGTCTGCCGGCACCGCTGTTGCGGTTATTGCTCTCCAATACTTGTTGCAATTGATCAACCGCCACGCCGCGTGCATACATACGCGTATTATCTGGCACGATTTCGAAGCTGCGTACGTAGCCACCTAAGGCATTCACGTCCGCCACCCCAGGGACGGTTCGAAGTTGCGGTCGAATAACCCAGTCCAGCAAACTACGCTTTTCTTGCAAGCTTAATGTGTCACTTTCTACGGTAAACATAAACATTTCGCCCAATGGCGTAGTTAATGGCGCCATGCCACCAGAGATATCATTGGGTAAATTAGACCAAACGGTATTCAAGCGCTCAGCCACTTGCTGGCGCGCCCAATAAATGTCGGTGCCATCCGCAAAATCAACCGTTATGTCTGTTACTGCATATTTGGCTACCGAGCGAAGTCCGACCTGCTTAGGAATGCCCAACATTTCCACTTCAATCGGTGCGGTAATTCTCAGCTCGACCTCTTCCGGAGTCATGCCGGGGGCTTTAATAATGATTTTCACTTGCGTGGAGGACACGTCAGGAAACGCATCAATTGGCAAAGATTGGTAGGCCAAGGCCCCAGCCACAGCAAGCCCTAGCGTGAATATAAGCGTCAGCAGTCGTTGCGTAAGAGCGAATTGAATTAATTTAGCCAGCATTATTCAGCACCCAAACCCAACCAAGTGCCCTTAATAGCAGAAATCCCTGACACGGCAATGCGCTCATCGCCTTTAAACTCCGCGTTCACTATAGCTTCATCCCCTTGCTCAAAAATTACTTTTACTTTTAAGGGATGAAACCCTGTTTTGGTTTGCACAAACACCACGGCCTCATTCCCCTGCCTTGCTAAAGCCGATTTGGCTATACTAAAACTGCTTTTTTGTGGGCCCAGACTAATCTCCGCTTCCACCATCTGTCCGGGAAACAAGCTTTCCGCTCCCTCTGTAATTTGCGCCCTAAGATGCATCGTTTGATCGGCTTTATTAACATTGCGTATCACAGCAATCAGCTTGCCAGAAGCTTGCAACTTAGGAATACGCACAGGCATGCCGACTTTAACAAAGGGTAAGCCTTCAAGCGGCGCATGAATTTCCAACCAAAGTGGATTTAATTTTGCAATGCGGTATAAAGGCATAGCCATGTCAACGCGCTGACCTGCGGTAACCATTTGCTCCAGCACCTGTCCGGCTATTGGCGCGGTGAGCGTTATACCACTGTTCATTCCAGTAACAGGGTTCATTTTAGCGATAGCGGTATCGCTCATACCGGCCAAGCCAAGCATTTGCTTACGCTGCGCCAATGCTGCTGACAGCTCTTCGTGCGCACTCTCCGTTTCTAAAAAACGGCGCTGAGAAATGATGCCCTCTTTAAATAACTCTGCATCGCGCGTTAGGCTTTTTTGAGATAATTTTTTTTGCGTCAATGCTTGTAGGTAATCCCTTTGCAAGGCCAATAAATCCGCACTGCTTATATGAGCTAGCGCTTGCCCTTGTTTAACTTCTTGGCCGGCAGCGACGTATAAATGATCAATTAAACCGGATTGCGGTGCGCTAACCACCCGTTCCTGGCCTATGGCCACCCTAACCTCAGCGGGAAAACGCCGACTGCTTAGCAGGGTGTTTTTTCCAACTGGCGACACGATCACACCTAAATTCTGCTGCTGAGCTTGGCTCATAACCACATCTGCCGCCTGTGCATTAACAAGGTATACACATTGCATCATTATTAAAATTACGAACTTCATGGTAGGGCTCCTACTGCTTGGTTATAGCGGGCGATGTCCCACTGCACTTGAATTTTACGGGTTGTGTAAGCTCTTTCAGCTTCGTATGTTTGAGCTTGCACTCGCAACAAGCTGACCAAGTCAGACTCACCAAATTGAAAGGCTTTTTGCGCTAGACTGGCACTCTTCTTTGCAATATCAAACTGTTTGCTTGCAAGCGCCAATTCAGCGCGACTGACTTCTAAATTATTCTCCGCTTCATGCATGGCGGCTTCCAACTCCAGCCTTAGTGATTCACGAGCACTTAAGGCCTGACCTACACCCATTTCAGCAGCTGCATTAATTGGTGCTGCGCGAGCATCTTCGCCAAAGGGAATTCTTAACTTCATGCCTACGCTGTCGTTAGCCGCATTATCAAATGCACCCTTGCTGCTTTGTGCATTAAATGACAAGTGCAGGTTTTCTCGGCTTTCAATGAAGGCTAAATCACGCTCCGTTTCAGCCAAAGCCAAACTAGACTGCGCTTCAGCCCACATGGTTGATTGGCTGAAATCTTGCAAGGGCGACTGCTGCTCTTCAATGTTGACTGGCATTTCGCGTAAGCCGGTTAACAAAAAGTATCGATGTGAGGCATGCTTAAGCTCGGCCTCAGCACGCAACTTTTCTTTTTCAAAACGCAAGCTATCCTGTTCAACTACCATGACGTCGGTCAAGGCCATTTCACCGGCTTGGTAACGGCGTTCCACATCGCGCTGTAAATTTTTAGCCAAGGCTAATTTGTTAATCGCCAGCGCATGGTTGTTTTCGTTGTATGCGATCAGCCAAAGAATTTCACGTAACTCTCCAGCTAATTGCAGCTTTAAATTTTCACGGATTAGGGTGGCATACGCCAAACTCGCATCCGCAACTTTAGTCCGCATAGTACGTTGATTTTGCATCCACAGCGGCAACTCAAGTTCAGCCTGCCATTCCCGCTCACCTCGATTGCTAGCCAAACCGTCGTTCAAATGCATAACATTGATGGCAGGACTTGTCGGCAACAAGGATTCGGCCATGGTTTTTTTAGCATTTACCCATGCATTACGTGATTGCAAGGTAAATAGCTTGGGGTTACGTGCAAGGGTTTGCTGCAAGACCTCACGCAATTGCAGCTTGGGGTTTAACTTCAGTTCGTCTGAATGATTTAATTCAGACGCATCTTGCCCAGCCCATAAAGGGTTTGACAGCATGAAAAGTGTCAAATAAACGATCATAAAATTTATGCGCATGCTTTTTTACTCTAATTTCAAATCGATTGTGGGTGCAGTCTTAATTGGATGGCGGATTCACTTTAATGCTTAATAAATCAAGCTCACACTTCACCGTCAAACACTACAATATAATGGTATAGCCTGCAGATTAAGGTTTTCTTAACAATTATTTTCATAATAAAGTAATTCAAATGACGAATAGCGCGAGGCCAAGCAAATCGCTAAATTAGCTTATGATGCAGTGCAAAAGTCAACCATAGCTATCACTTAAGTATTATTTATGTGTAAATTTAGTAAAAATAGTTTTAATAGGCGTTTATTTGGTGGGGGGAGATTTAAATCCATTCTCAGGGGATTGTGGACACCCTAAATTTTGTTTAACCCGCCACAATTACCCAGATAGCCTCTGCACGAATTAGAGAATAAACCTTGGATAGCATCTTCAAAGACCTTACGGTCCACCCTGAATGTGCGAAAGCCTAGCCAAGCAGCAGAGGCATTGTCGTCTGCACCACTCAATTTATTCTGACCTTCTAGAACATCCAATGCCTCTCCATGCGCAGACAGGGCTAGATAGTCCATCCATTTACGCCAAAAGGCAATACCCAAACAAATCACAAGTTGCAACACAATTCCTGATGCAATCCAGAGTAGCAAACAGAGTGATGTCATTTTTAATTAAACTAAAACGGTACCAACCATAGCATTGGAAGTCCAATACGTTCTTGGAATTGAACTCATTTTGCCGCCTCAACGAAGCGGTAATTTGCATGGCAAGCAACACAGTTATTCATAGCCGTACTTATTTGCTTAATGGTGTGCTGAGTATCTTTCAGCTTTTCCGCGTCAACGGCAATTTCATCGAATTTTTGCCGCGTATCAAAACCTAGCTTTTTCATTTCAAGAGGAATTTTTCTAAACAACGAACCTGGGGTTGCCGCTTCTGCTGCCATTCCAGATGATTTTGCTATATTGGCCGCGGTTGCAAAATCTTGTGAAGACACGGCCGCCAACATGGCCTGTGAATTTTGTAGCCATGTTCGCATTTCAAGTAATACGGCATTGCGTTCGTCTTTACTCAATTGAACTGCCAATCGCCCATCATCAGAGGGTTTAACTTCTCCAACGGTAAATTTGTAGGTAAACACAAGTACAATAATTGACAGTATTGCGACCAACAACCAGCTTAATTTAGACGATTTCATGACAATTCCTTTTAGAAGGGAGTATTGAAAACTATAAGAACACGGTATTTCAGCTTAAGGAGAGAATGATTCAGCAGCAATGCCGATGTTTACAAAAGCTACGGGCACTCTCCTAACCCGCAAACCCAAGCTACTTACCATTTTTTTCTTTTGCTGCAAATGGGTGAACGGACGCCTTGTATATCTTGAGCAAATCTGCGGCCTTGGGCTCACGTGCAATCGCGTTTTTTATGGCCTGTTTGGTTGCACGGTAATTCCAGTCTTGAATCCGCTCATCCATG
>CAMBZE010000056.1 GCA_945872425.1 Methylotenera oryzisoli
AAGTAACCCGCAATATACCAATCATGAAGCTGTTGCAGTAATTCTTTGCCAATTGTCTCTTGTTTCAGGCCGCCTGTGTTTAAGTCATTGGGTTTGATGTGACGATTATCTGCAAGTTTTTTGAGCATTTCTGCAGATTCACCTGACAATCTAACGGTTTCACCGTTTAAGTAAAATGAATCATTTGCGAATAGCATTTGGCTTTTTAAGTCTAAACAGATGCCATGTTTTGCCAGTTTTTCATAAAATGTGCGTACAGAAATTTTCTTGTTGGCATCAAACACCACGTCTGCTTTGGGATCGGAAAGATAGGTGCCAAGAAATGCGGCTACATCGCACTCCGACCATTGAATTTTCTTTAATACTTCACTGACCTTGCTAATCATATTGTTGCTAATTTCTGCGGGGTGATCTTGTAAGGCCAGTTCAGCATCTTGATAGATGCCGTCAATAGTCAATTCTTCTTTATTCAGCTTATCCTGCATGAAGCCTAAAAACTCGGTTGCCAGCTCTTGATTTTTAGGTGCGCGAAAGCCAATCGAATAGGTCATACAATCAATAGGGTGATCAGATACAGCGATGCCCCAATGTGCAAGGTGCGGTGGCAAGTAAAGCATGTCGCCTGTCTCCAATAGCCATTCTTGGGCGATGTTGAAGTGCTTTAAAATGCGTAACGGCGCACCCTCAATCAAGCTCAAATCAGTTTGCTCGCTAATGCGCCATAAGCGTTTGCCCTGACCTTGCAATAAAAATACGTCATAACTATCAAAATGTGGACCTACGCCGCCGCCATCGGGTGCGTAACTGACCATTAAGTCGTCCAGTCTTGCATGTGGAATAAAGTCGAACTGCTGTAACAGTCGGCTTGCCTCTGGCAGGTAATGATTCACGCTTTGTACTAGCAGAGTCCAGCGGTGGTCTGGCGTAGGGTTTTCTGGTAGTTTGGCAAAGTCAGCCTCCTCAAAAGGGCCGTGGCTCGCATGCCACTTGCCTTTAATTTCCTCAATAATGCGTGACTGCACACCATCTTCACAGGCTAAGCCAGCTAACTCTTCCGGGCTTAATAAGCCCTTAAAGTTTGGAATTGCATTTTTAATCAGCAACGGTTTTTTATGCCAATAGACAGCTAAAAATTGTGCGGGGGTCATGCCGCCGAGTAATTGCAGTGCTTGGTTGCGTGCCATTAAGAATAGCCTGTTGATGCTAATTGATAAGGTAAGCATTATGCCACTGCAATAAAGCTCCCGCTATAAGCACCGTGCAGCTTGGATTATGTTTTTATGATGCAAAACTGCGAGTGCAGGTTTTTTCAAGTAAAATTCAGCCATGGATATTTACTCATTGGCAAAACCTTTATTGTTTCAGCTTGATGCTGAGGCTGCACATGACCTTACCTTAAAGGCTCTTAAGTATGCCGAGAAATCAGGCCTGTTAAACTTATGCAACACGCTACCCGCGTGTGAGCCGCGTCAAGTCATGGGGATTACTTTTCCCAATGCAGTGGGCTTGGCGGCAGGGTTGGATAAAAATGGCGCGGTGATTGACGGGATGGCCGCATTAGGCTTTGGCTTTATTGAAATTGGCACAGTGACCCCACGCCCACAGTCTGGCAACCCCAGGCCACGCTTGTTCCGGGTTAAAGAGGCACAAGGTATTGTGAATCGGTTTGGCTTCAATAATTTGGGGGTAGATAATCTGATTGATAATGTAAAGGCTGCCAAATACAGCGGTGTGCTGGGCATTAACATCGGCAAGAATTTTGATACACCGAACGAAAAAGCAGTAGATGATTATTTAATCTGTATGCAAAAAGTATATGCGCATGCCAGTTATATTACGGTGAACATATCTTCACCCAACACCAAAAACCTGCGCGCACTGCAGGAAAAAGAAGCCTTATCAGTTTTGTTAGCTAGGCTTAAATTAGAGCAAACTAAACTGGCAGATAGTTATGGGCGTTATGTGCCTATTGCCTTAAAAATTGCACCAGACTTGAATCTGGAACAAGTGAATGAAATTGCAGATTTACTTGCAGCACACAAAATTGATGCCGTGATTGCAACCAATACAACGCTTGCAAGAGACATGGTGCAGGGTTTGAAAAACGCAGACGAGAGCGGTGGCTTGTCAGGTGCGCCGGTACGCGAGAAATCAACCTTAGTGATTCAGCAGTTATCGCACCGGTTACAAGGTGCAGTGCCTATTATTGGGGTGGGCGGCATTTTGAGTGGCGCTGATGCCGTAGAAAAAATCGCCGCAGGCGCCAGCTTGGTGCAGGTGTACAGCGGCTTAATCTACAAGGGTCCTGGGCTAATTCGCGACATTTGCAAAACGCTGGGCTAGTTTGATTTAAGCTTATCGATTCGATTCTATTTGCCAGCTAGGCAATCGCCACTTTAGATAAATCGCCAAGATTCTGAGCAGGGAAATCAAACCGGCCGGGACGAAAACACATATCCATTGCGAAAAGTTGAGTCCATTTAGCGTAACCACTAACAGGCTTCCAGCGAATGCGATGACGGCATAAGGCTGATGATCATTGAAAGCTTTAGGGATTTCATTGCAAAAAATATCTCGAAGTACGCCACCAAATACCGCTGTCATTACGCCCATTAGTGCACAGATAATCACTGGCAGATGAAGCTCAAGTGCAATTTGAGTGCCTAACGATGCGTACAAACCTAATCCAAGCGCATCAGGAAGCTGAATGGCGCGTTCTGTCAATTGGATGTGCCGGTTGCGCATAAAGACCATGGCAAATAGGCAGAGAAAGAGCATAAGCCATATCCAATTGGCATGCTCTACCCAGAAAAATGGTCTTCTATCAAGCAGCACATCACGTAATGTCCCGCCACCAAATGCCGCAACGCCAGTGATAACAAAAACGCCAAAAGCATCCATTCTTTTTCTGGCTCCGGCGATCAAACCAGAAAGCGCGAAGGCAAAAGTAGCACAAATTTCAATGGGAACTTGAAGTGTTGATGTCGTCACGATGATCATTGGGTGGTTATCCGTTGTGGGCTATAGCTGCTCCGCCAAATAATCCGCTGCTGTTTTATGGCTAGGTTTGTTGGTTTCAAACACGAGTTTCACTTCATCTTTGTCATCAATATCCACATGCACACTGCCGCCATTCGCTAATTCTCCAAAGAGCAATTCATCAGCAAGCGCTTTGCGAATGGTGTCTTGAATTAACCTTGCCATTGGACGTGCGCCCATCAGGGGGTCAAAACCTTTTTTACCGAGATGGGCTTTTAAGGCATCACTGAAGGTTGCCTCGACTTTTTTCTCGTGCAATTGGTCTTCAAGCTGAATCAGGAATTTATCTACCACGCGGATAATAATATCTTGCGTGAGCGCAGCGAATGAGACCGTGGCGTCTAAACGATTGCGGAACTCAGGTGAGAATAAGCGCTTAATGTCGGCTTGCTCATCCCCCGCTTGTTTGGTAGTCGTAAAGCCCATGCTGGATTTAGACAAGCCTTCTGCGCCAGCGTTAGTGGTCATAATGATCGTCACATTTCTGAAATCTGCTTTGCGGCCATTGTTATCTGTCAATGTGCCGTGATCCATGACTTGCAGCAAGACATTAAAAATATCCGGGTGCGCTTTCTCGATTTCATCAAGCAACAGCACGCAATAGGGATGCTTGGTAATCGCTTCAGTCATTAAGCCGCCTTGCTCAAACCCCACATAGCCAGGGGGCGCGCCAATTAGGCGTGATACAGCGTGGCGTTCCATGTATTCGCTCATGTCAAAGCGAATTAACTCTATGCCCATGATGTAGGCTAGTTGTTTTGCCACTTCAGTTTTACCTACGCCAGTAGGGCCGCTGAATAAAAAGCTTCCAATCGGCTTATTGCCTTGCCCCAAACCGCTACGCGCCATTTTGACAGCAGAGGTCAACGCTTCAATCGCTTTGTCTTGACCAAATACCACCGCTTTCAGATCACGCTCCAGTGTTTTGAGCGCATTGCGGTCATCGGTGGAAATATTTTTAGGTGGGATGCGTGCAATTTTAGCGATGATGTCTTCTATCTCTTTGTTACCGATGATTTTTTTCTGTTTGGATTTTGGCAATATGCGTTGTGCGGCACCGGCTTCATCAATCACATCAATCGCCTTATCAGGCAAATGGCGATCGTTAATATATCTAGCCGAGAGTTCTGCTGCTGTTGTCAGAGCGCTAGCGGTGTATTTCACACTATGATGAGACTCAAAGCGTGATTTCAGGCCTTTCAAAATTTCAATGGTTTCAGCGATGCTAGGTTCGATCACATCAATTTTTTGAAAGCGACGTGACAAGGCGTGATCTTTTTCAAACACGCCACGATATTCTTGATAAGTAGTTGCACCGATGCATTTGAGAGAGCCGTTTGAGAGCGCAGGTTTTAACAAATTGCTGGCATCCAAAGTGCCGCCACTGGCGGATCCAGCGCCAATGAGGGTGTGAATTTCATCTATAAATAAAATTGCATCCGGCTTTTCCGCAAGTTGTTTCATGACGGCTTTTAAGCGTTGCTCAAAATCCCCGCGATATTTGGTACCGGCGAGCAGTGCCCCCATGTCGAGAGAGTAAACAATGGCATTGGCTAGTACTTCCGGAATATCTTTTTCTACAATACGACGTGCCAAACCTTCGGCAATCGCTGTTTTACCTACGCCTGCTTCACCCACTAAAAGTGGATTATTTTTACGGCGGCGGCACAATGTTTGTACCACACGCTCTAATTCAGCACTACGCCCGATGAGCGGATCTATTTTTCCGGCGGCAACTTGTAAATTCAGGTTAAGTGTGAAATTTTCAAGTGCGCCCGCAGGGGTGGCTTCCGTATCTGTTTCTTGATCTGCACCTTCAGGTTTAACAGTTTCACCAACTTTAGAAACCCCATGTGAGATAAAGTTAACAATATCCAGACGGGTAATGCCTTGTTGATGCAAGAAAAACACAGCGTGCGAGTCTTTTTCACCAAAAATTGCCACCAATACATTAGCGCCCGTGACTTCTTTTTTGCCTGAGGATTGTACGTGCAGCATGGCGCGCTGGATAACGCGCTGAAAGCCCAGCGTAGGTTGCGTATCAACATCGACCTGACTAATGACGGTTGGTGTGTGCTCTTCAATGTACTGACTTAGTTCGGTACGCAGTGCTTCAAGCTTTGCCCCACATGCGCGCAGCACCTCTGCTGCGGTTGGGTTGTCAATCATGGCGAGCAACAAATGCTCAACCGTAATAAGCTCATGGCGCTTTTGTCTAGCGTCCATAAATGCCATGTGGAGGCTTACTTCTAACTCTTGAGCGATCATTTTAGAACCTTACTTTCTGTTGTAATACCTTCTAAGCCATTTCTATTATGCATTGCAAAGGTTGTTGCGACTGCCTTGCATGGCTAATGACCCGATTCATTTTTGTTTCTGCAATATCCTGTGAGTATATCCCACACACGCCAGCGCCCTCTGTGTGTATTTTGAGCATAATTTGTGTTGCTTGTTCACGGTTTTTGTTAAAAAAACGTTCTATGATTTCCACTACAAACTCCATAGGAGTGTAATCGTCATTTAATAGCAATACTTTAAACATGGGGGGCAATTTTGGTTTTTCGACTTCAGGTTTAAGTATTGCGTCACTGCTATGTGGAGAGTTAGTCATCATCCAATTCTATATGGTTGAATCTATTTTGAGCCAAACTGGAAAAAATTCAAGCTTAATTTAGCCAGTTGAATGGGAATAATACCTTGCCGATGAAGTACTCAATTGCAGAAACTAAGGGAATATCTTGACGCTTTTCACAATCCTGTCTTGTGTCTGTACAATTTCCAGTCTGTGTATACCAATTTTGAAGCTGGTGTTGGGTTCTGGAATATCTTCAAAGTGCTCAAGTATCAGGCCGTTGAGTGTGCGCGGGCCATCTAATGGCAAACTGAGCTTCAGCTTTTTATTGAGATCACGCAATGAGCTGCTGCCATCCACCAGCCAGCTACCGTCGCCTTCTCTGCGATAACCACTTAGGCGCGAGGGTGATGGTGTTGTAAAGTCGCCGATCACTTCTTCTAAAATATCTTCTAATGTCACTAAGCCTTTAAATTCACCGTACTCGTCTACGACCAGTGCGATGCGTTGCTGCTTCTCTTGAAATTGTTGAATTTGCGTAAAAAGTGGTGTGCCAGAGGGGATGAAATAAGGCTCTGCAATCACTTCGCGTAATGTGTCCTTGTCTAAATCATTGCCGTGATGAAGTTCACGCAGTTGGCTAATCATTTTACGAACATGCAAAATGCCGATGATTTCTTCATGTTCGCCTTGGCGCACAGGCAATCGGGTGTGGTGGCTATTGGAGATGTGTTGCAGGATGTCATCTAGGGGAGAGTCAAAATCAATAACCTCGACCATGGTGTGTGCGGTCATGACATCATCGACGGTAATTTTCTCCAAATCAAACAAATTCAGTAAAATTGCACGGTGTTTTTGCGGCATATAATGCCCAGCGTCGGTCACAATGCTCCGTAGTTCATCCATGGTGAGTGATTGTGCGGACTCTTCAAAATTGACTCTTACGCCAAGCAGGCGCAGTAATGCACCTACAAATAAATTGATGAACCAAACCACCGGATATAAAACTTTAAGGAGTGGATAAAGTAAGTAACTGCAGAATATGCCCAGTTTTTCTGGATAAGCCGCAGCGATTACTTTGGGGGATATTTCGCTGAATATCAGAATAGCGAATGTTACGGCTAACGTGCCCAGCATCAGCACCCATTCCCCCTCGCCAAATAGCTCTACGGTAATGATCGTAACTAAAGTGGCGGAAGCGGCGTTGGCAAAGTTGTTGCAAAGCAGAATAACGCCCAGCAGCTTGTCTGTTTTGGCGAGCAGTGTGCTGGCAAGTCGTGCCCCTCTATGCCCTTCTTTAACCAGATGGCGCAACCGATAACGGTTAAGTGACATCAAGCTGGTTTCGGCAATAGAGAAAAAGCCAGAAATAAGCAGCAGCAG
>CAMBZE010000057.1 GCA_945872425.1 Methylotenera oryzisoli
GACACGGAATCTAGTGACTTAAAGACGCTGGATACCGACTTTTCTCGCATGAATAATCTGCTTTAGCAGATATATTCTGCGGTGATGACCTTTACGGTCACGTCGGTATGACGGTAGTGTAGGTAGTTAGGTATATAAAACCCAAAAAAAACTGTATTTTTAGATGCTTTTTGGTGCGTAATTCCAGTGCTTGCGCCAAGCACCAAGCACAAGATTGGGGTATTGCGGTTTGCCAAGGCTGCCGTTATATCGACCCAATGCGCGATATAAATCGCCATGTTCCATGTCCACATAATGCCTTAAAATTGTGCAACCGTAGCGCAAGTTGGTACGTAATAGAAATAAGTTATGATCGCTTGCACCGATACTCTGCACCCAAAATGGCATCACTTGCATAAATCCGCGCGCGCCTACCGATGACACCGCGTATTTTTTGAAGCCACTCTCTATTTGAATCAATCCGAGTACCATTTGTGGATCAAGCCCCGCACGGCTAGCTTCATAATGTACAGTGCGTAAGAAATCTTCGCGGTAGGCGGTGTCCGGCATGCGCTTTTTAAGGCGTTGTGACATTGCATTCAACCATGCGCTGCCTTCTTCTTCTGTCACAAAAGTCAGCGTAGGCACGGCACGATCGCTCACGCTGCGTTGCATCAGCGCCTTTACACTATTTGATAACGGCGCTTCAATCTGTGAACCGGCAAAGCAAACGCTCGAAACTAAAGCTCCGAACAATGCCAAGCAAGCAATTTGAATGATTTTTGGCAAACTAAGCCATTTTTTGCACAAACTCAAGCACTGAAGCCAGCGGAATAGATTTAGCATCGGCTTCTACTCTCGCTTTATATTCAACATTGCCTTCAGCCAAGCCGCGCTCACCAATGACCAAGCGGTGCGGGATGCCCATTAAATCTGCCTCTGCAAACATCACGCCGGGACGTTCACCCCTATCGTCAAGCAATACGTCAACCCCTGCTGCTTGCAGCTCATCATGAAGTTTATTGGCAGCCAATTTAACAGCCTCAGATTTATCATAGCCAATGGCACAAATGACCACTTCAAATGGCGCCATGCTCTTAGGAAAGATAATGCCGCGCTCATCAAAGCCCTGCTCGATTGCGGCACCTACAATACGTGATACGCCAATACCGTAGCAGCCCATTTCCATGACTTGCGTTTGCCCGTTTTCATCCAGATAGGTCGCATTCATGGCCTCGGAGTATTTAGTGCGTAATTGAAAAATGTGCCCAACCTCAATGCCGCGACAAAGTGATAGTACGCCTTTGCCATCTGGGCTGGCGTCACCAGCCACCACATTGCGAATATCAGCCACTAATGCCGGCTCTGGTAAATTACGCCCAAAGTTCACGTCAGTTAAGTGATATTTAGGTTTATTGGCGCCGCAGACAAAATCACTCATCAGGGCAACTGTTCTATCTGCAATCACTGTGACGTGTGCGCCTACGCCTACCGGACCAATAAAGCCAGGCGGGCAATTGAGATTAGCGCGAATTTCTTCTTCTGTCGCGAATCTGAAATCAGTCATTCCGGCAAGTTTTCCTAGCTTCACCTCGTTCAAATGATGGTCGCCACGCAACAAGGCCAGGTAAAATTTTCCATCCGCCATTAAAGCAATCGCTTTAACCGTGCGCTCTATGCTAATAGCCAAAAGCTTTGCAACCTCCTCACATGCTGTTTGTTTCGGCGTTTCCACCTCTTGCATGGTAGCGCTGGAAGCCGCTCTGGCATTGCTTGCTGGCAAGGCTTCTGCCAACTCCACATTGGCTGCAAATTCTGAAGTTTCGCTATAAGCCAGCCCATCTTCACCAGAATCGGCCAATACATGGAACTCGTGCGAACCCTCACCACCGATTGCTCCGGTGTCGGCTTTTACCGCGCGGAACTTGAGCCCCAAGCGCGTAAATACATTGCTGTAAGCCTGATACATCGTTTGGTAGGTTTGTGCTAACGATGCAAAATCCGTATGAAAAGAATAAGCATCTTTCATCATGAATTCGCGGGCGCGCATCACACCAAAGCGCGGGCGAATCTCGTCACGAAATTTAGTTTGAATTTGGTAAAAATTGAGTGGCAACTGTTTATAGCTGCGAATCTCTTTGCGCGCAATGTCGGTAATCACTTCTTCATGCGTTGGGCCAAAACAGAATTCACGCTCATGCCTATCTTGAATTTTAAGCATTTGTGGGCCAAACACTGCCCAGCGACCGGTTTCTTCCCACAACTCTTTGGGTTGCACCGCCGGCATCAGCAGTTCCAGCGCGCCGGCTTTGTTCATTTCATCACGTACAACGGCTTCTACCTTGCGTAAAACGCGCAGGCCTAAAGGCATCCAGCTATACAACCCTGAACCTAAACGTTTAATCAGCCCGGCACGCACCATTAAAATATGGCTTTGTAATTCGGCTTCGTTGGGGGCTTCTTTTTGAGTATTGAAGAAAAATTGTGAGGCGCGCATAGTGGGTTCGAATCAGTGCTAAAGAAAAAAGAGAATTTTACAGAGAATCAGAGTGTTAGTCAGCAATAGTTAGTTTTACCCGTTGTTAGGGTAATGTTGAGCAAATAACTTGAATTACAAACCCTGCATGGTTTTTTTCGCAAAACATAAATCTTCCCATGCTTCTGCTTTATCTGCCCAATTACGCAACAAATAGGCGGGATGGTAGGTCACGATCACCGGCACACCGTGGTAATCATGTAACTGACCGCGTAGACTTGCCCATGTATGCTCATCCACCGTATTTTCAGACTGAAGCAGCGACTGTGCCGCAAACTTGCCAAGTGCAATAATCAACTTAGGCTGAATTAACGCAACTTGTTGTTGCAAAAACGGGACGCACTGTAAAACCTCTTCGCCATGCGGATCTCGATTTTCTGGCGGGCGACACTTAATTACATTGGCAATAAACACATTCTGCCCACGCTTTAATTGAATTGCTGCCAACATATTGTCAAGCAATTGTCCCGCCTGCCCAACGAAAGGCTCGCCTTGATGATCTTCTTCCGCGCCTGGCGCCTCACCCACAATCAACCAGTCTGCATCAGGATCCCCTGCGCCAAACACGGTTTGAGCCCTTGCTTTTACAAGTCCACAAGCCTGGCAGCTTTGTACGCATTGCTGCAAATTTTGCCAATCCATTTGTTTAATCAATTCAGAACGTGCTGCGAACATATCAGCTTTACTATCACTGACTTCAGCACTGTTGGCAACGGTTGCAACCGCTTTAGCCGGCTCACGTAATTGCCAGATTGGCAGCAATTCCAGCTCTCGCAACAGGTCTTCACGTGTCATCAAACTCATGGTTTTAATCTCAAAATTCTAATCTCACAGCGTCAACCCCATTAAAACAGCATCTTCACGCCCATTCTGTGCCGGATAATAGCCGCGGCGTATCGCCATTTCGTTAAAACCGATGTTTTCATACAAAGCGATAGCAGAGATATTACTTGGGCGCACCTCTAAAAACATATTAGCTGCTTTTTGTTTTTTGGCTACCTGTATCATGTGCTCCAACAAAAGGCGCCCTAAACCCTGCTTTTGACAAGCCTTAGCAATGCTCAAATTCAGCAGATGCGCTTCATCCAGCACCATCATCATCAATGCATAACCAATAATTGTTGCATCTTGTTCCAACACCTGGGCACTATGCTCAGATTTAAGCGAATCGCTAAAATTACCGCGCGTCCAGGGGTGTTCATAAATATACGGCTCAATTTCCATGATGGCATCCAAATCGGTCGCAACCATCGGGCGAAATTGATAAGAAAATTCCCGTTCGTGGTGAGCTTGTTGAACCATCATAGACGCATGCCTTGTGCACGCTCGGCGGTTTTAAGTGCCACACGATTGCGAATATAAATGGGCATGGCTTCACTTGCGGCTTTCGCCTCACCGCTTGCAAATACAGGTTGCGCTAATTCAAGAATCGCACTCGCTGTGGGTAATAGCGCAGGTTGCACCGTTTGCAACTGCCCACGGTAAGCATGACTTAAAGCCTCGGCATAAGTTTGCCAACCACTGCCCGCGCCAACCCAATCATTTCCTTCAATTGCAGGCACTGCATCCGGTTTATGCAAACCCGGCGCAATAACCGTTTGCCAGCCGGCAGCGTCTTTGACATAAGCTGCGTGATAAACCTCGCCCATGCGCGCATCCAGACACGCCACAACTTTAGCGGCACCACTGGCTTCTGCCAGCGCCATCAAGGTACAAACACCCACCACGGGCAGGCCCGCGCCAAAACCCAAGCCTTGTGCCACACCAGCCGCTATGCGCACCCCGGTAAAAGAGCCCGGACCTGCGCCAAAGGCAATGCCATGCAAATCTTGCAACCGTAGCCTCGCTTCAGTCAGCAAGGCCTGAATCTGCGGCAAGATCATTTGCGAATGCGATTGCCCCGCCAAAGTATCGAACGTGAAAATAGTATCGCCTCGCATGAGTGCGAGTGATAGAAATTCAGTAGAGGTGTCAAAGGCTAATAGCTTCACATTTCATCGACGGCTTTTTATTCAGCCGCTATTTTGCCACGTAATTGCTTAATCTGCCCGCGCAAACTTTTGCTATCCACGCGCCTTTTTTGCGAAGCGCGCGTTGGCCGCGTGGCATAGCGTGTAGGTTTTACTTGATTGGCGGCATTTACAATTTCGTGCAGGCGCTGAATCGCATCTTTCTTATTCGCCTCTTGTGTGCGGTATTGTTGCGCTTTTAATACCAATACGCCGTCATCGTTGATGCGATTATCTTTCAAATGCAGCAATCGTTCTTTCAGCCAGTCACTCAAAGACGAGGCGTTAATATCAAAACGTAAATGAATCGCACTCGATACTTTGTTCACATTTTGCCCACCTGCGCCCTGCGCGCGGATAGCGGTAAGTTCATACTCAATTTCAGGAATTAAAATCATATCAGGCCGATTTATGGCATATGCTCAAAAAATGCCTGCACATCAACTAATTCCCGCGTGCGCTTGAATGGCGGCAAACTCTGCCAAATTCTTTTGCCGTAAGCTTTGGTAATCAGGCGTGGATCGCAAATCATTAACACGCCTCGGTCATTTTCATCACGTATCAGTCGCCCTGCCCCTTGTTTGAGGGTAATGACTGAATACGGCAGCTGATATTCCATAAAGGCATTCTTGCCTTCGGCATTCAGCTTATCCACACGGGCTGATAACACCGGGTCATCCGGCGGCGCGAATGGCAACTTATCTATAATCACCACACTTAATGCTTCACCGCGCACATCCACGCCTTCCCAAAAGCTCTGACTGCCAACAAGCACAGCATTGCCTAACTTGCGAAAACGCTCCAGCAACTCGGTGCGCGAGCTATCGCCTTGCAACAACAGCGGGCTTTCGATACCGTTCTCTGCAAACGCCTCTTTTAATAAAGCATGAATTTCGCGCATGGCGCGTAAGCTGGTAGAAAGCACGAAAGCCCTGCCACCGCTTGCCTGCAATACGGGCAATGCAGCAGCAACCACGCTACTGGTATAGCTTGGGCTATTTGGATCCGGCATATCTGGCGGCACATAAAATAATGCCTGTTCCTGATAGTTAAACGGGCTTTGCCACGAAGCCGTGCTGGCTGCCTGCAAACCCATTTGCCCCAAATAATGGCTAAAATCATTTTTTACCGCCAGCGTGGCTGAAGTGAATATCCAGGCGCGTGGTTGCGCATTAAGCTGCTTACCAAAACTTTCTGCCACGCTTAGCGGTGTGGCGTGCAATTGCACAGACTGGGTAAACACTTCCACCCAACGTACCAGATTATTGTTTTCGGCAGATTGCCAGCGACTTAACAAATCATGCAGCGCCATACTGCGTTGCCAGCATTTTTCCAGCAAAGGGTCGCGTGCAGCCTGTGTTTCCAGCACGCTGGTCAGCGTTTGCAATTGGCTTTGCATGTGATCAAACGCAGATTGAAAACCTTTCAAAGCCAGCGCTTTTTGCACGGGCATGCGCGAGCCTTCATAGGCAAAAATCAGCCTGAAATCTTTACAGGCTTTTTCTAACACCGGTATCGCCTCACCTAGTTCAACACAATCTTTGGCTAAACTCAGGTGCGCGGCGGTACAATCACGTGCCAACTCTATCAGCTGACTGGTTGATACGTCCTCGCCAAAAAACAATCCGGCCACTTCTGGCAACTGGTGCGCCTCGTCAAAAATAACGGTGTTGGCACTGGGCAATAATTCGGCAACGCCTTCATCGCGTAACATGACATCGGCAAAAAACAGATGATGATTCACCACTACCACGTCTGCCGCAAGCGCCTTTTTACGCGCTTCCATCACAAAACACTCTTTATAAAAGCCGCAATCGCCACCGATGCAATTGTCACGCGTTGAGGTCACATTTGCCCAAATAGTGGCATTTTCAGGGACGGTATTCAGCTCACTTTTATCACCGGTTTTGCTATTTTCTGCAAAATTTTTGATGATATGCACATATTTTGCATCGTCGCGCGAGGTAAACCGGCCGTCATTGGCAGCACGCTCCAAATGATAATGACACACATAGTTAGCGCGACCTTTCAGCATTGCCACCGTCACCGGCACTTTAAGTGCATCACGCACATTAGGCAGGTCGCGGTTATAAAGCTGGTCTTGCAGGTTTTTAGTGCCCGTAGAAATAATCACCTTGCCGCCTGTCAGCAACGCGGGCACCAAGTAGGCAAAGGTTTTACCCGTGCCTGTGCCAGCTTCAGCGACCAACTGAGTATTATGCTCAATAGCATCCGCAATCGCTAACGCC
>CAMBZE010000058.1 GCA_945872425.1 Methylotenera oryzisoli
ACCTTTACGGTCACGCCGGTGTGACAAATAAATCAGTGTTTCCTTATTTTTTGAGGCGCGATTATAGCAAGTTCGCGTCAAAATTATCGTAACAACTTGTAACTAAGTTGGCTGTTGCATTTTCTGCACTTGCTCTCGGCAACTTTGAATCACGGCTTTGGGGATAAACAACAGTGCTATATACAGCAAAACCGGAATAATAATGACATCATCAAGCTGGCCTAAAACAGGAATAAAGTCAGGGATAAGGTCAAACGGTAGCAATAAATAGCCAACCGCCAACCCTAAAAAACATTTAGCAACCCAAGGTGTTTGCGGATGTTTCAACACTAAACGATACACCGCGAACTCTTGCTTAAGCTGCTTAGTCAGTGATTTGAGTTTTTTGAACAAAGTGTGGCGCATAACCCAAAAAAAGAATTAAGGAAACACTGATTTACTTGTCACACCGGCGTGACCGTAAAGGTTATCACCGCAGAATATATCTGCTAAAGCAGATGATTTATGCGAGAAAAACCGGTGTCTAGCGTCTTGATTTCTCTGGATTCCGGCTTTCGCCGGAATGACGGTCATAGAATAAATCAGCATAGCCTTAATCAATGCGTAAAGGCTGCCCGGTCAGGCGCTCAAACGCCTCCATGTATTTTTCACTGGTTTTTGCTGCTACCTCTACAGGCAATGCTGGCGCTGGCGGCGTTTTGTTCCATCCACTGGCCTCCAGCCAATCACGCACGTATTGCTTATCGTAACTTGGCGGATTTTTACCTACCACGTAACTTTCTGCCGGCCAAAAACGTGATGAATCCGGGGTCAGCACTTCATCCATCACATGCAGCACGCCATTTTCATCCAGACCAAATTCAAACTTGGTATCGGCAATGATAATGCCGCGAGTGAGCGCATACTCCGCAGCTTGAGTGTATAGCGCAATGGCCACTTTTGCCACTTGTTCAGTCATTTCAGCCCCTATCAGCTCGGCACATTGCGCCAAACTGATATTTTCATCATGCTCGCCTACCGCCGCTTTGCTGGAAGGGGTGAACAGAGGCGCTGGCAACTTTGATGCCTCTTGCAATCCGGTAGGTAATGGAATACCGCACACAGCGCCTTTAGCCTTATATTCTTTCCAACCACTGCCTACCAGATAGCCGCGCACAATGGCTTCTATTGGCAATGCCTTTAGTTTTTTAACCACTACCGCGCGATTTGCTAGTTGGGCTTTCTCGGCAACATCCGTGACCACACTGCTAGGCTCTATGCCAGTCAAATGATTGGGCACAACATTTTTCAATTTCTCAAACCAAAAATTTGCCATCTGCGTCAACATTGCGCCTTTGTTGGCAATCCCTGTAGGCAGTATCACATCAAATGCCGACAATCTATCGGTACTGACCAAAAGCATGGTGTCGGCATCTATGGCATAAATATCTCGCACCTTGCCTTGATGTATGCGTTTTAGACTTTTGATGCTGGTTTCTAATAGTGGATGATTCATGTGGAAGATGACTTATTTAGTCGTTTATTAGCAATAGCCGTATTATAAACCTAGATTTTCAAAACCTAGATTTTCGCCGATTTTAACGATTTTCATGGTATTCGTTCCGCCTGGATGACCAATCGGCTCCCCAAAAGTGAGTAACACCAAATCTCCTGCACTCACGGCTTTTTGTTTTAGCAGTACCTGCTCCATCTCTTGCAAAATTTCATCTCTATTTTTATCGGCTTGCTCAATCGGGTACGGATAGACACCGCGATGCAAGGTCAATTTTCTGCGCGCAAATTTATCGGGTGACAATGCATAAATTGGCACCTCCGTATCTGCACGCGACAACCATTGTGCGGCATTGCCAGATTCCGTAAGCGCGGCAATCGCCTTTATTTTTAAGTGCTGCGCCGTATAAATGGTTGCTGCAGCCACCGCCTCATCCGTTTTAATAAACACTTGATCCAATTTCTGCGCATGATACTGGCTAAAGTATTCTTTCTCCGCCTCTATAACAACGCGGTGTACCGCCTCTACTGTTTCCAATGGATACTGACCAGAGGCAGTTTCAGCCGACAACATCACTGCATCTGTGCCATCTAATACCGCATTAGCAACATCTGAAACTTCCGCGCGCGTTGGGACAGGGCTGGCTATCATTGACTCCATCATTTGTGTGGCGGTAATCACCAATTTATTTTGCGCACGTGCCATGCGTATCATGCGTTTTTGCAAACCTGGTACGGCTGCATCGCCCACCTCAACACCCAAATCTCCACGTGCCACCATAATGGCATCAGATGCATCAATTATCGCCTCAAGGTCTTCTATCGCCTCGGCGCGTTCAATTTTAGCAATAATACTCGCGGTGCCGCCGGCTTTTTTAACCAATGTGCGCGCCAACTCGACATCTAATGCAGATTTTGGAAAAGAAATTGCAATATAGTCAGCCTCTAATGCCACTGCTGTTTTAATATCTTCACGGTCTTTTTTAGTCAGCGCCTCCGCAGATAGCCCGCCCCCTTGGCGATTGATACCTTTGTTATTGGATAAAACACCGCCGTTAAGCACCACACAATGAATCTGATTACCTTTAATTCGATTCACCTGCATGGTAATACGGCCATCGTCTAATAACAGAATCGCATTATCACTAACCTCTTGAGGCAGTGTTTTATAATCCAGACCTACGTGGTATTGGTCTCCTAGCTCGCAATTGGCATCCAGAATAAATACATCCCCTGTTTTCAGGGTGATTTTTCCCAGCTCAAATTTACCGATACGAATTTTAGGGCCTTGCAAATCGCACAAAACACCCACTGGACGACCAAGCTTGGCTGCAATATTACGCACAATCTCAGCACGTTTAATATGATCTTCAGCAACACCATGTGAGAAATTCAAACGGACAACATTCACGCCCGCCATGATCATGCGCGCCAACATCTCCTCGCTACTGGAAGATGGTCCGAGTGTGGCTACAATTTTTGTTTTACGTAACGTCAAACTCATTATCTTACTTTCTATCATTCTAAAAAACGCAGTGAGCTGCCAGATACTGACAATAACACGATTAATATGCTCACAAACGAGCCACTGAACAGTATATTCGTTGTATTTTTTCGCGCAACGACTGTGCAACGCGAAAAATGGGCAAAAAAAATGACTTACTTTCGTAAGTCATTGATTTTATCTGGTGCCCGGGGCCGGAATCGAACCGGCACGCCTTGCGGCGCGGGATTTTGAGTCCCGTGCGTCTACCAATTCCGCCACCCGGGCCTTTTGGAATATACATTACTGTATAATTGCGATTTCGCTATTATAGCAAGCTCTTTGATTTATGCGAACCCTTGATTTCGATTTTTATTTACCGCCGCACTTGATTGCACAACATCCCACCTCCGAACGTACCGCTAGCCGTATGCTGCATGTAGATGGAACTAATGGCAATTTATCTGATGAAGTTTTTTCAGATTTTCCCAACTTTCTAAATGCAAGTGATTTGCTTGTGTTTAACGACACGCGTGTGATTAAAGCGCGTTTATTTGGGCACAAGCATACTGGTGGCGGTGTTGAAGTACTCGTAGAGCGCATTATCAATCAACACGTTGTCTATGCGCATGTACGCGCGTCACGCTCACCCAAAATAGGCGCTCGAATTAAGTTATCAAACGCCTTTGATGTGGAAGTCATCGCGCGTCATGATGATTTATTTGAATTGCGCTTTTTAAGTGAAAGTACTGTGCTGGAGTTGCTAGAGCAATACGGAGCATTGCCTTTACCACCCTACATTACACATGAGGCGACGGCTCAAGATGAGGAGCGTTACCAAACTGTTTATAGCAAAAATTTAGGGGCAGTGGCCGCGCCAACGGCTGGCCTGCATTTCAATGATGCCATGCTGGATAAAATCAGGCAAAAAGGAATAGGCATTGCTTACGTCACCTTACATGTAGGCGCCGGAACTTTTCAGCCGGTACGCGTAGACAACATTCATGACCACAAAATGCATAGTGAGCTTTACAGCATACCGCAGGCTACCGTGGATATCATTGCCAAAACAAAGCAACAGGGTGGAAGCGTAACGGCGATTGGCACAACAGCTATGCGCGCACTAGAGAGCGCGGCTCAACAGGGTAATTTACAAGCGGGTGATGGGGAAACTCGCATATTCATTACACCCGGTTATCAGTTCAAAATAGTTGATCGCTTATTTACCAACTTTCACCTACCTAAAAGTACGTTACTCATGTTAGTGTCAGCTTTTGGTGGCTTCGATAATATTAAAAAAGCTTACGCACATGCCGTGACACAACAATATCGCTTTTTTAGTTATGGCGATGCTATGCTCATTGAGAAACAGCCAACTTAATTCAAAAAAATATTTTGACCAACCCACTGTTAAATAAAAACCGAGAAAATTGATTATGCGTATTTCAACCACATTACTCTCTTTGCTGCTATTAGGAACATTGCACCCTGCGCAAGCCGAGATTCTGCCTGAAGCTCAAGTCGGAATAAAAATCCCGCTCGTGAACAAACCAACGACACGCCCGATGACCGTGGCGTATATTCCTGGCTTTAAGCGCTATTACATTGCAGATGGCGGCTTAGCTCCCATGGGAAGTGAAACGGAAGCACCCTTCTCAAAATCACTTATTCACGCGTATGATGAGAGTGGCAAGTATGTCAATTCTTCACGTCCAGGCTACGATAATCGCTCTATTTATTACAACCCAAACTCGCATAAATTAGAAACGATTACTTACAATGTCTCAAGTGATGTCGGCTTTGCACCCAATACCGGTATTTTTTCTATCGACCTGACAGGCAGCGGTGAACTAAAAGACACTTCTGGCGATGTATTTGGCTTTAATCCTGCGTTTGGCGACTCGGCCACCATGCCGAGTTACAACCCGGAAACCAATCAATATTATGCAAAGCAAAAGCGCGGGAACAAGGTTTGGGTGGTTGAAATAAAATCACGCGAAAAAATAAGCGAAATCACCCTGGATTTCACAGCCGCAAGCGTTGCCCACGATGACGTCAGTGACAGTTTTGTGGGGTTTAGCGGCATTAAAGGCCAAGAGTTTGTATTATTGGACGTAGATCACAAAGCCGCGCTGATTTTTGATTTAAGCGGAAAATATGTAGGTAAAAGTGAATTGCCGAAAAATTTAAAATTGCGTGCCCAGAATCATTTTAACGGCACTGGCTATGCCAATGACATGTTATTTGTACTTCATGAACCAGAAGGCGAGTTTGGCACCTATTACGGCTTCAAGGTAATTAAAAGCAATTAAACCGGATGCAAGCCAAGCATAAAAAAACCGCCATTAAGGCGGTTTTTTTATTTCAAATTAAAATGCAATTTATTTACCTAACATACCTGCAACTTTACCAGAAACCATACCGAATACAGCACCTAACACGGTTGACACAGCCACCAACAACACTGGGTTAGTCAGGTCTGTCAATGTTACGTTTGCTGCTGTACCTGCTGTTAAAGCAAGACCTGCTGTTGCTGCATAACCATACACATTAGCTGGCACCACAGAAAGCAAATTCACGCCGGCCATAATCACTAATGGAAACACTGTTACTGCAATGATGACTGGAGCAGATAAAGCACCTAGACCAGCTAATGCACCAGCGCTTACCAAGTACAAGGCAACACCGGCCATAACCGCACCGAAAATCATCCCTGCGATTGTTTTTTGCAATGCAGCATCGTCCCCACCAGTGTGGAAATAACAACCCCAAGCAATAAAACCAACCCATACCAAAGCAACACCAGCGAGCGGGTTCAATGCTAAAAACGCCCACACACCACCTAAAACAGCAATACTTAATGCAAGTGCAGTTAATTTTGACATACTTAATTCTCCCAAATATTTTAGTTGAGTAACAAGTTAATGCAAACAGCAGCGAGATATGCAGGGTATAAAAATGTAATAAGTCACCCTAAACAATATATACGCTAGGGGCATACTGAATGATTTTTAATGAAAAGTAAACTTTTTTGCACGATTTTGTTACATAAAAATGACAAGTAAGACCTTTGTACGAAGCTGTTTTTTGCTAAAAACCACTCTAACCGTCATTCCCGCCTACGCGGGAATCTAGGCTAATCAACACCTTAACTGGATTCCCGCCTACGCGGGAATGACGAATGTTGATGTTTTTGTTATCAATTGCCAGCCTATGTGCTTCGTGCAAAAGTATCAAGTAAACGAGTAAACATCCAAAAAAAAGGGTGTTATATACTTAAGGAAGCACTGATTAAATCACCATGAGCCACGTTGCGAATAAATTTGTGGTGATTACGAGGCGTGCGACGCAGGTCGTAGTTATTCTACGAAGCCAAGGAGCACAACAAAGTAAACACACAAATTTATCGCAACCCTGATGGGCACAGGGTTTGCGAGCGGTCTGCTGTGTTAGGCTCCTCGTCAAGGGAATAACCATTAACCTCGTCGCCTGCCTAGCATTCCATCCCGCAAACCTCATGTGCGTGGTCATGAGGATTTAATCAGCGCTTCCTTAACTCCTTTTACGCAATATCGCAGCCAATTCACCCCGTCATTCCGTGCTTGACACGGAATCTAGTGACTTAAAGACGCTGGATACCGACTTTTCTCGCATGAATAATCTGCTTTAGCAGATATATTCTGCGGTGATGACCTTTACGGTCACGTCGGTATGACGGTAGTGTAGGTAGTTAGGTATATAAAACCCAAAAAA
>CAMBZE010000059.1 GCA_945872425.1 Methylotenera oryzisoli
AAACGCGCGCACTTCATAAACATCAGCAAAGCCATTTTTATCTTTATCCATTGCCGCGATGTTGTCTTCTACTGAAGGTCCAATATATTTACCTGTTTTATCAGTTAAATAGCCCAACAAATTTTCCGCGCTTGCCACATTGGTAGCAAAAATCAAATAAACCAAAGAAAAGATATTCGCCAACGGATTCAGCATATTGTATTTACTCATAACCAACATCCTCAATACTCAGACTGATGCTAAAGCTAAAAGTGCAATTGCACTGTGACTTATGGGCAGTAACTTAGGGCGCAGAACGAATCGCAATCAGTTGTCGCTGTGCGATTTTCCGTTTCCATTCCGCAGGGCCTAATGTGTGCACCGATACACCGCGACTATCTACCGCCACCGTCACCGGCATATCCTGCACGGTAAATTCATAAATTGCTTCCATCCCCAAGTCTGCAAAAGCAAGCACTTGCGCTTTTTTAATCGCCTTACTCACCAGATAAGCCGCACCGCCAACCGCTGTCAAATAAACAGCCTGATATTTTGCAATGGAGGCAACAGCATCCTCCCCACGCTCAGCTTTGCCTATCATGCCAAGTAATCCTGTTTGGCTCAGCATGACATCCGTGTAGTCATCCATGCGGGTAGCGGTAGTAGGTCCGGCGGGGCCAACAGCTTCATCACCCACGGCATCAACCGGTCCTACGTAATAAATAAAACGACCATTCAAATCAACGGGTAGCTTTTCACCCTGTTGCAACATGGCTGCCATACGATTGTGCGCAGCATCACGCCCCGTCAGTAATTTTCCGCTCAACAATAAGGTCTGTCCTGGCTGCCAGGCTTGAATCTCTTGTTTACTCACGGCCTCTAAATTCACCCTTAAAGATTGCTCGCTCGGCGCCCAATTAACATCAGGCCAATCGTTTAAGTTCGGCGCTTCAAGCACTGCTGCACCGCTACCATCCAACTCAAAATGCACATGACGCGTCGCTGCACAATTAGGAATAATGGCCACTGGCAGACTCGCTGCATGCGTTGGGTAATCTAAAATTTTCACATCCAGTACCGTAGCCAACCCACCCAAACCCTGCGCGCCAATACCAAGATTATTCACTTTGTCAAAAATCTCTAAGCGCAATTCCTCAATGCGATTACTTGCGCCTCTGATTTTTAGTGCATGCATATCAATCGGCGCCATCAGGGATTCTTTGGCTAACAACATGGCCTTTTCAGCACTGCCGCCAATACCGATGCCGAGCATGCCCGGCGGACACCAACCGGCACCCATCGTTGGCACCGTTTCAACTATCCAATCCACAATACTGTCATTCGGATTAAGCATGGCAAGTTTGGCTTTATTCTCGCTGCCACCGCCTTTTGCAGCGATACTGACTTCAACCTTGTCGCCAGCCACCAAAAAAACATGCACTACCGCAGGCGTATTATCCTTAGTGTTGGCACGTTTACCTGCCGGGTCAGTCACAATAGAAGGGCGCAATTTGTTTTCTGGCAATAAATAAGCGCGGCTTACGCCCTCATTCACCATCTGCTCCAATGTCAAATCGCCTTCAAAATGCACATTCATCCCTACTTTCACAAAGGCAACAACAATGCCAGTGTCTTGGCACAACGGGCGCTTGCCTTCCGCACACATGCGTGAGTTGGTTAAGATTTGTGCAATCGCATCTTTCGCAGCGGGTGATTCTTCCTGTTGGTATGCCTCGCCCAAAGCCTGAATGTAATCAGCCGGGTGGTAATACGAAATGTACTGCAAAGCATCCGCAATGCTTTGAATAAAGTCTTCTTGTTTGATAATCGTCATGTGCGATAGGGTGTTGTATTCGTAAGCTTCATTTTACGCTTTATTGCCCAAGTTAGTCATTGCTATCAATAGCTAAAGCTATATTTAGGTTAAAATAGCGCTCTTGTTTAAATAGTACTTTTGCAGAAAGTTTAACCATGCCTCTTACCACCCTGAATGCGCTGTCTCCATTAGATGGTCGCTACCAATCTAAACTTGATGCATTACGCCCTTATTTTAGTGAATATGCCCTGATTAAGCATCGTGCCTGGGTAGAAGTAGAATGGCTCAAAGCGCTGGCTAGTGCAAACGAGTTAGCTGAAATCACCCCGTTTGGCACTGACACCATTAAGGAGCTGGATGCTGCCATCGCCAACTTCAGTGAAGAAGATGCCTCACAAGTAAAGGCGATTGAAGCGCGCACTAACCACGACGTAAAAGCGCTTGAATACTGGCTTAAAGAAAAATTCGACGGCAATGCTGAAGTAAAAAAGGCCAGCGAATTTATTCACTTTGCCTGCACGTCAGAAGACATCAACAACCTGTCACATGGCCTGATGCTGAAAAACGCACGCGATAGCGTAATGCTGCCGTTTTTAGCCAGCCTGATTGCACGCTTAAGTGAACTGGCACATCAACTGGCAGACCAACCGATGCTGTCGCGCACACATGGCCAAACTGCATCGCCTACCACCATGGGCAAGGAACTGGCTAACGTGGTGTACCGTCTGCAACGTCAACAAAAGCAGCTCGCCAACAACGAAATGCTTGGCAAAATTAACGGCGCAGTGGGTAACTTTAATGCACACCTTTCTGCCTACCCTAACTTTGATTGGGAAAGTTTTGCCAAACGTTTTGTAGAATCATTAGGCTTAAATTACAACCCGATGACCATCCAGATTGAGCCACACGATTATATGGCTGAGCTGTACGACACGCTCGCTCGCATCAACACCATTCTGATTGACCTTAACCGCGATATTTGGGGTTATATTTCAGTAGGTTACTTCAAACAAAAAGTCAAAGCGGGTGAAATCGGCTCATCCACTATGCCACATAAAGTGAACCCGATTGATTTTGAAAACTCAGAAGGTAATTTAGGTTTGGCGAATGCCGTATTACGCCACATGGCAGAAAAATTGCCTATCTCACGCTGGCAGCGCGATCTCACCGACTCAACTGTTTTACGCAATATGGGCGTGGCATTCGGCTACACTTTGCTCGGTTATGACTCCTGCCTGCGCGGTTTGAATAAGCTGGAAATCAACCCGGCTAAACTGGCAGAAGATTTGGATAATAGCTGGGAAGTGCTTGCCGAGCCAATACAAACAGTGATGCGCCGCTATGGTATTGAAAATCCTTACGAGCAACTTAAAGAACTCACTCGCGGCAAAGGTGGCATCAACAAAGCCTCATTGCACACATTCATTAGCGGTCTGGCAATTCCTGATGATGCAAAACAAGCCTTGCTGGCGCTAACGCCAGCGACTTATATTGGCAAAGCAACGGAGCTTGTAAGCACTATTTAATCATCAAGCGAGATTGGACATAAAATAATGCGTGGTGATAAAAGGAAAAAATGAGCGAAATCTTAATCCTCTATTACAGCCAAGGCGGTGCTGTACGCGAAATGGCACAGCTGATCGCACGCGGCGTGCAAAGCGCGGGTAATGTCAAAGCCCGCATTCGTACCGTGCCTAAAATTTCAGCCAATTGTGAAGCGACCGAACCGGATATTCCAGCCAGCGGCGACCCCTACGTTGAGTTGCAGGATTTAGAAGAATGTATCGGCTTGGCCCTCGGCAGCCCTACCCGCTTTGGCAACATGGCAGCGCCTATGAAATATTTTTTAGATGGCACCACCGGTTTGTGGTTAAAAGGTGCGCTTATCAACAAGCCAGCAGCAGTGTTTACCTCAACCGGCTCTATGCATGGCGGCAATGAATCCACGCTACTGACCATGATGCTGCCATTGATGCATCATGGCATGGTCATCGTTGGCTTACCGTATTCAGAGCCCTCACTTTCTGCAACCACCTCTGGCGGCACGCCTTACGGCGCAAGCCACGTTGGGGGCACCATGGATGACAAACCTATCACCGAAGATGAAAAGAAGCTTTGTATCGCGCTAGGAAAAAGACTTGCTGAAACTGCTTTGAAATTATCTGGTGCAGTTGCCTAAGTTAGCCAAATCATAGAGAAAATATGATTCAAAAACTTCAACTAGGGGCATCCGTTAGTCTATTAACCCTGATACTGCTCGCCATCCTGTGGGAAACTATTTTGGCGCCTTTGAAACCTGGCGGCTCCATGCTGATGCTAAAAGCAGTCCCGCTACTGTTGCCATTGTTAGGCATATTGCACGGCAGGCGTTATACCTACCAATGGGCAAGTATGTTTATTTTGCTATACTTCACCGAAGGCGTGGTGCGCGCTTGGTCTGATGGCGGCCTTTCAGCAAAACTTGCTTGCGTTGAAATTGTGCTATCTGTGATATTTTTTGCGTGTGCAATCTCTTATGCACGATTAACACGTGCTAAAGCGTAAGTTTTTTTGCAAATCCACAACGCCAAACAAGCACTCTTCTACTATAATTTAAGCATAAAAATACTCTTGGTAAGTTATGTATGAAAATACTGCTCTCAAATGACGATGGCTATTTTGCGCCAGGCTTGAATATCCTTGCAGAACACATCAGCAAAATTGCCGACATTACCGTAGTTGCCCCAGAAAGAAACCGTAGTGGCGCCAGCAACTCGCTCACGCTTGATCGTCCACTCAGCGTTAAAAAAGCCTCCAACGGATTTTTTTATGTCAATGGCACCCCCACCGATTGTGTGCATATCGCACTCACCGGCTTGATGGACACCATGCCAGATATGGTCATCAGCGGCATTAATGACGGCGCCAACATGGGCGATGACACCATTTATTCAGGCACAGTCGCTGCGGCGATGGAAGGTTATTTACTTGGCATTCCATCGATTGCTGTTTCAATGTCGCAACATAATTCTACGCATTTTGAAACTGCGGCGAGAGTGGTGGTCGAATTAGTCAAACACTATCAAAAAACCGGGTTTAAATCTGCCACGCTGCTCAATGTGAACGTGCCTGATATTCCTTACGATGATCTGCAAGGGCGCGTTGTTACGCGCTTGGGGAAGCGTCATAAGGCAGAACCTGTGGTGCAGCTCAAAACACCACGTAACGAAATCGTATATTGGGTGGGCGCAGCGGGACAACCTAACGATGGCGGGGAAGGCACAGATTTTTACGCTGTTGAAAACAACAAAGTCTCGATTTCGCCTATCCAGGTGGATTTAACACATCACGCGCAACTTAACGATATTAAAGACTGGTTGAATACCTAGTGGCACTGGTCAGATCATCACAAGCAGGCTCATCATTGGCGGGCATGGGCATGACCTCGCTACGTACCCGTGAGCGCATGCTCACACGCTTACGCGAACAAGGCATTAAAGATGAAGTCGTGCTTTCTGCGATTTTAGCGACTCCGCGTCATATTTTTGTAGATGAAGCGCTGTCTATTCGCGCCTATGAGGACGTTTCATTACCGATTGGCTTTGGCCAAACCATTTCCCAGCCTTATATCGTTGCAAGGATGTCTGAGCTTTTACGCAACGGTGAGCCCTTACAAAAAGCACTCGAAATTGGCACCGGCTGTGGCTATCAAACTGCCGTGTTATCTAAAATTGCCAAAGAAGTTTACTCTGTAGAACGTATTCGCCCGCTCGTCATGAAGGCACGCGGCCATCTACGCGAACTTAAATGTGTAAACGTTAAGCTGGATCATGCAGACGGCAATATGGGGCTGCCGCAATTGGCGCCGTTTGATGCAATTCTAGTCACCGCTGCGGCTAGCCATATTCCACAAGACTTGCTAGACCAATTAGCCATCGGTGGGCGACTTGTCATCCCGGTAGGCACAGACGAACAAGTTTTATATTTGATTGAGCGTGTCGCCCAATCAGAATATCGCCAAACCAAATTAGAGTCGGTGAAATTTGTACCGCTACTAGGCGGCACTAGCTAACCATGGTTGCAATACGTGTTATATCTATAGGCTTGCTCATCTGGGCATTAGGCGCCTGCAGCAGCAACCCTGCGCCCATTATTGACCGCGCGCCTGGCAATCAATCAACTACAGCCAATAAACCCGCCGTGGTCAGCAAACCCACTGCAACCAGCAAGTCCGCCGCAAAGCCTTCCACAAATAAAATAAGTAGTGACTGGCGCCCCGATACCTATACCGTTAAAAAAGGCGACACCTTATCCAGCATTGGTCTTGAGCACGGCTATGACTACAAAGACATTGCACAAGCCAATGACATTAAAGCACCTCACACCATTAAAATTGGGCAAGTACTTAAATTCAACACATTAAAAGAAAAACCGGTGGCGCTGGAAAGCAAGCCTGTACAAGAAAATACTGATGGCGTCAGCACCTACGCCATGGGTAACGAATCCGGCACCCCAGCTACCACCGCCTCACCGGCAACGCCACAAGTGGCTGTACTCAGCGAGCCCAAAGCCATCCGCGAACCATACAGCGATGAGGCTTTTAAAAAACCATTGCCAGCGACAAAAGTAGAAAGTGAAAAAACTGGCCTTGCAACTAAACCTGCCAATGAAATTAAAACCGAAATCAAACCCGAAACCCAAGCAGACGCTAAGTCCGCCTCCCCATCCAACACTGAATCCACAGACAATTTTGATTGGGCATGGCCCACCAAGGGTAAAATCATCGCTCACTTTAATGACGCGGGGAACAAAGGCATTGATATTGCAGGCAATATGGGGCA
>CAMBZE010000060.1 GCA_945872425.1 Methylotenera oryzisoli
AATCATGCCGGTGGAATTTTAGGCGGCATCTCTACGGGGCAGGAGATACGCGTCAATGTCGCATTAAAGCCCACTTCAAGCATTCCACAAGAGCGCCGCTCAATTGACAAAGAGGGGCATGCGGTAACGATGCAAACAACTGGCCGTCATGATCCGTGTGTTGGGGTGCGTGCCACGCCAATTGTAGAAGCGATGTTAGCCATGGTGTTAATGGATCATGCCTTGCGGCAACGCGCACAGAATGCGGATGTGCAAAGTACAACGCCAAAGATTGTGTAATATGGCTTTTATAAAGAGCAAGCGTAGGGTGTGCAAAACGCTTTATCTTGCGCACCAATAAACGATAAGGTCATTACACAAAATTAGCAAGCGTAGGGTGTGCAAAACGCTTTATCTTGCACACCAATAAACTATCCGAACAGCTTTCAACTTAAAAAACCACCCGGACCGTTAAAACAAAAAGTAAGCTCATTGTCTGCGTGGATGGTTTAAGGAAACACTGATTAAATCCATGTACGTCATTCCGGCGAAAGCCGGAATCCAGAGAAATCAAGACACTAGACACCGGCTTTCGCCGGCGTGACAAATAAATCAATATTTTCTTAGTTTGGTACCGGCAAACTATCTTTAAACGATTGACGCTCAAGCAATTTTTTATGCAACCGGTCTAGATTTGGATATTCTGTCGCTAGGTTAATCATTTTGCCGAATCTTAAATTCACGTAGCCCAGCATGCAGCCTACTGCAATATCCGCCAAGCTAAAAGTATCATCCACACACCATTTATTTTGACCTAGATCGTGATTCAACACGGTCAAGCCACGCGTTACCTTATCCATCTGTTTGGCTATCTGTGCCGGATCCTGCATTGGCTCCGATTTACGTTGCTCAAGCATCACGGCAACGGCAGCATCACACACGCCGTCAGCTAACGCTTCCCATCTACGCACTGCAGATTTCAATCTGTTCTCTTTAGGAATCAAGGATGTCAATGGGGTGCGATTATCCAGATATTCGGCAATCACACGTGAATCATACAAACTATCGCCATCACTTAAAATCAACACTGGCACTTTACCCAATGGGTTATATTGCTTCACTGGGCAATCAGGGTCCGCCAGCACCACTTCTTGCAGCGTAATTTCAATATGTTTTTCTGTAGCCACAATGCGTACTTTACGTGCGTATGGGCTGTTAACGGTATATAAGAGCTTCATGTTATTTATTAAAGTTATTGTTACTGTTTGTTGAATGTTTGGTAGCATTATAATTCATACAAAGTCTCCTTCACGAGAACAATGACGCTATTTACACAACATTACCCCATAGGGTCAAATGCTTTTAACACTTTAGTACAGCATCAAGTGCAAACCGCGCTAAAAGAAGATGTGGGTACCGGTGATTTGACTGCGCTGCTCGTGCCAGCCAATCAATTAGCACGCGCTATAGTGATAGCACGAGAAACCGCGATTATTTGCGGCATAGACTGGGTCAACGCCTGCTTCAAGTTGGTCGATGCAAACGTTAATATCCGCTGGTTAGTTGCTGAAGGTGATCGTGTGCAGGCACAACAAGTGCTATGCGAAATCAACGGATTAGCACGCTCATTATTAACTTCAGAACGTTGTGCGCTAAACTTTTTACAAACACTCTCTGCCACCGCCACTGAAACACGCAAGTATGTTGATGCCATTGCCGGCTCCAACGCGAAAATTCTGGATACGCGCAAAACAATCCCAAATTTAAGGTTGGCGCAAAAACATGCCGTCACCGTGGGTGGCGGACATAATCAACGCTTGGCCTTGTACGATGGCATTCTGATTAAAGAAAATCACATTGCTGCGGCAGGCAGTATTGGCGCGGTAATGCAGGCCGCATTTGCGCTCAATGCGAGCAAGAGCATACAAATTGAAGTTGAAAGTTTAGACGAACTCAAGCAAGCACTGGATGCAGGTGCTACCAGTATTTTATTGGATAATTTCTCTAACAACCTGCTCACTGAAGCCGTAGGAATCAATGTCAATTACGGCAAGCAAGCTGTTCTGGAAGCCTCTGGCGGCATTACTCTTGAAAATGTGCGGGAGATCGCACTCACTGGTGTAGATCGCATCTCTATTGGCTCACTTACAAAAAACATCCATGCGATTGACCTGTCCATGAGGATTGCTGTGGCGCATTGACTGTCAATCTGGTCGCGGGTTTTCATTCATGACCACTTTCATTCTTGACCAAACCCGCTCAAACAGTTATCGTACAGGGTTACCAAATAATACATACAAAATCAAATAAGATTTATGTCAGATACAGCACACTCACATCAAATTACGGGCGCAGAAATTGTAATCCGCTGCCTGGAACAAGAAAAAGTTAAATTCGTTTTCGGCTATCCCGGCGGCGCAGTTTTGCACATCTACGACGCGATTTACAATCAAGACCACTTTAAGCACATTCTGGTGCGCCACGAACAAGCTGCAGTGCATGCCGCAGACGCATTCTCACGCGCAACAGGTGAAGTGGGCGTGGCGCTTGTCACATCTGGCCCTGGGGCAACCAACGCCATCACCGGCATCGCAACGGCTTATATGGATTCAATTCCTTTAGTGGTCATTAGCGGTCAAGTGCCTGTACCGGCTATTGGTTTAGATGCATTCCAGGAAGTGGATATGGTTGGCGTAACGCGCCCATGCGTAAAACACAACTTTCTGGTTAAAGATGTCAAAGACATCGCAGTTACCATGAAAAAGGCGTTTCACATAGCCAGAACCGGCCGGCCCGGCCCGGTGGTAGTGGATATCCCTAAAGACATTACTGCACATTTGAGTGCGTTCATTTACCCTGACACGGTTGAAATGCGCTCATACAACCCTGTGACTAAAGGCCATAGCGGTCAAATCAAAAAAGCCGTTAAGCTTTTGTTAGAAGCCAAACGCCCAATGGTTTATACGGGTGGCGGCGTTGTATTAGGTGATGCTTCCGACGCGCTAATTAAACTGGTTAAGGCGCTAGGCGTACCTGTTACCAATACATTGATGGGCTTGGGTGGCTACCCTTCTACTGACAAGCAGTTTGTTGGTATGTTAGGCATGCACGGCACCTATGAAGCCAACATGGCAATGCAGGAATGTGATGTGTTATTGGCCGTGGGTGCGCGTTTTGATGACCGCGTCATCGGCAATCCTCAGCATTTCTTCAGCAAATCACGCACTATTATTCATGTGGACATTGACCCATCGTCAATCTCCAAGCGCGTAAAAGTAGATGTGCCGATTGTAGGTGACGTAAAATCTGTGCTGGCCGAAATGAATGAACTGGTTGCGACTGAAGCGCCTAAGCAATCACCAGCGTTAAAAGCCTGGTGGGAGCAAATTGAAGCATGGCGCGGCAAACTCTGTTTAAACTATGACAACAACAATGGCTTAATTAAACCGCAATACGTGATTGAAAAACTATGGGAGGTCACCAAGGGCGAAGCCTATGTGACATCCGACGTAGGTCAACACCAAATGTGGGCGGCGCAGTATTACAAATTTGACCAGCCACGCCGCTGGATTAACTCAGGCGGCTTAGGCACCATGGGTGTAGGTTTGCCTTATGCCATGGGCTGTCAGTTTGCCGACCCTACTGCACAGGTAGCATGTGTAACAGGTGAAGGCAGTATTCAAATGAATATTCAAGAGCTTTCTACCTGCAAGCAATATCATTTGCCAATCAAGGTGATTTTGCTCAATAACCGCTATTTGGGCATGGTGCGCCAGTGGCAAGAGTTTTTCTATGAGAATCGTTATTCAGAATCGTACATGGATAGCCTGCCTGACTTTGTGAAACTGGCTGAGTCTTATGGCCATGTTGGCATGCAAATCACCAAACCAGAAGACGTTGAAGGCGCGCTGAAAGAAGCATTTGACATGAAATCGCGTTTTGTTTTTATGGACTTTATTACCGATCAAAAAGAAAATGTGTTTCCAATGATTGCGGCGGGCAAAGGTTTGTCTGAAATGATCCTGTCTAATAACATTGGCGCGGAGGATCTATAATGCGTCATATTATTTCACTGTTAATGGAAAACGAAGCTGGTGCATTGTCACGTGTGGCGGGTCTGTTCTCCGCGCGCGGCTACAATATTGAATCTTTGACTGTTGCACCCACTGAAGACCCAACTTTGTCACGCATGACTATCGTCACTTCTGGCTCAGACGATGTCATTGAACAAATCATCAAGCAGCTCAACAAGCTGATTGATGTAGTCAAAGTGCTGGATTTAAACGATGGAAAGTTCATTGAGCGCGAATTGATGCTGGTGAAAGTTAAAGCGACGGGCGCGTTCCGTGAAGAAATGAAACGTATGTGCGATATTTTCCGCGGACGCATCATTGATGTAGCCGACGGCACGTTCACCATCGAACTCACTGGTTCCGGTCATAAATTGGATGCCTTTATCGAAAGTTTAGATAAAGCAGCAATTCTAGAAACCGTCCGCACCGGCGCATCCGGTATTGGGCGCGGCGACAGGATTTTGAAGGTATAGATTTATAAACAAAGTATGTTGGGTTTAATTTTTTAAGTTTTAATTTTTAAGAGTCCGAATTGAAAGGCAAATTGCAATGAAAGTTTATTACGACAAAGACGCTGACCTTGGCTTAATCAAAGGTAAAAAAGTAACCATCGTCGGTTACGGCTCACAAGGTCACGCCCACGCGGCCAACCTTAAAGACAGTGGCGCAAATGTCACTATCGGTTTACGTAAAGGTGGTAGCTCATGGGCTAAAGCCGTTGCAGCCGGTCATAACGTATTGGAAATCGCTGAAGCGACTAAACAAGCTGACGTAGTGATGTTATTGCTGCCTGACGAAACCATGCCGCAGATTTTCCATGCTGATGTTGCTGACAACCTGAAACAAGGCGCAACTTTAGCATTTGCCCATGGCTTTAACATTCACTACAACCAAATCACCCCGCGCGCTGACTTGGACGTGATCATGATTGCACCCAAAGGCCCCGGCCATACAGTGCGTTCAGAGTACCTTAAAGGCGGCGGCGTACCTTCATTGATCGCTGTGTATCAAGACAAATCAGGCAAAGCCAAAGATGTTGCGCTTTCATACGCAGCGGCTAACGGCGGCACTAAAGGTGGCGTGATTGAAACTGACTTCCGTGAAGAAACAGAAACTGACTTGTTCGGTGAACAAGCGGTACTATGCGGCGGCGCAGTTGAGTTGGTAAAAGCAGGCTTCGAAACTTTGGTAGATGCTGGCTATGCTCCTGAAATGGCATACTTTGAGTGCTTGCACGAACTGAAACTGATTGTTGATTTGATGTACGAAGGCGGCATTGCCAACATGAACTACTCAATCTCAAACAACGCAGAATACGGCGAGTATGTGACTGGCCCTAAAGTGATTAACGACGAATCACGTTACGCAATGCAAGAAGCTTTGGCTAACATTCAAAATGGCGAGTACGCTAAACGCTTCATCCTGGAAGGCCGCACCAACTATCCAGAAATGACCGCACGTCGCCGTTTAAACGCAGCTCACCCAATTGAACAAGTTGGCGGCCAACTACGCGCCATGATGCCTTGGATTGCTAAAAATAAATTAGTTGATCAATCTAAGAACTAATTTAGATTAAATAGCTAAAGGGCAAAGCGTCTTAACGTTTTGCCCTTTTTTATTTGCGAATTTAAACCATTTCGATAATACGCCCATGAAAAATAGCCTTACCATCCTTAGTCAATACTTGCTACCAAAACAAGCCATTACCATACTGGCGGGCAAACTCGCCCATTTGCAAGGCGGCAGCGTCACAACAGCTGTTATTGCCTGGTTTGTGAAGCGTTATAACGTCAACATGGCTGAAGCAGCCAATCCGGACATTACCTCGTACAAAAGCTTTAACGCGTTTTTCACGCGTCCATTAAAAAGTGGGGCAAGACCGCTCGCGCAGGCAGATTTTATTTGCCCAGTTGATGGCGCAATCAGCCAGTTTGGACGCATTGAACAAGACCAGATTTTTCAGGCAAAAGGACATCACTATACGACAAAGGCTTTGATTGGTGGCGACACAAACACCGCTCAACAGTACGAAAACGGACACTTTTCCTGCCTGTATTTAAGCCCTAAAGACTACCATCGCATTCATATGCCTTGCGATGGCAAGCTGCAAAAAATGACTTATGTGCCCGGCGACTTATTTTCAGTTAACCCAACTACAGCGCAAGGCGTGCCTAATTTGTTTGCCCGTAACGAGCGCGTAGCATGTGAATTTATATCGGAACAACACGGCAATTTTGTCATGGTGCTGGTCGGCGCGACCATTGTCGGCAGCATGGCGACGGTTTGGCATGATGCAATCCATGGCATTATCAACCCACCACGCTTACCTAACATTCAGGCATGGTCATACATCGACCAAAACATCGCCCTAAAGCAAGGTGATGAAATGGGGCGTTTCTTACTCGGCTCAACGGTAGTCATGCTTTTTGAAAAAGATGCACTGCAATTTAATGCAGACTGGCAACCCGCACGCAGTGTCAGGCTGGGTGAGG
>CAMBZE010000061.1 GCA_945872425.1 Methylotenera oryzisoli
GATTTTTACGAGTTGTTTTTCGAGGATGCGGAAAAAGCATCCAGGTTGCTTGGCATTACCTTAACGCAGCGCGGTAGTAGCAATGGTCAGCCAATTAAAATGGCCGGTGTGCCTTATCATGCGGCAGAGCAGTATTTAGCCAAACTTGCTAAACTGGGTGAAGCGGTGGCCATTTGCGAGCAAGTGGGAGATCCTGCTACTAGTAAAGGCCCAGTGGCGCGTGAGGTGGCGCGGATTCTAACTCCGGGTACCTTAACGGATGCGGCGTTGCTGGATGAATCCCGCGACAATCAGTTATTAAGTATTTTTCAAGCCGATGGTGTGATTGGCTTGGCGCGCTTAAATTTGGCCTCAGGCAGCTTTATTTTAAGTGAAACTGCTATTGGGCTGCTGGCACAAGAAATTGAGCGTATTGCCCCCAGTGAAATATTGCTGGCAGATGATTTTCAGCATGCGATAATGAGTTCAAGCAAGATCGCCAAAAAGCGATTAAGCTCGTGGCAATTCGATTTTGACAGCGCGTTCAACACTCTCACCAAGCAGTTCAATACCTACGACCTCAACGGTTTTGGTTGTGCCGACCTGAAACCGGCCATTTGCGCGGCAGGGGCTTTGCTTGATTATGTGAAGCATACGCAGCGTACGACTTTGCCGCATATCAATGCACTCAGTGTAGAAACAAGCAGCGCTTATCTGCAGTTGGATGCGGCTACGCGTCGCAATCTGGAAATTGATATGACCTTGCGCGGCGAGGCAAGTCCAACGCTGTATTCCTTACTTAATACTACACAAACCGCGATGGGCGCACGCTTGCTGCGCCATTGGCTGCACCATCCTTTGCGAGATAGAAACCTGGTCATGAAGCGGCATGAGGCGATTGCTGATTTGATTCAGAGCGACCCATCTAAGAATGATAGGCTTTCAGGCTTAAGGCAATCGCTACGAGTTGTAGGCGATATCGAGCGCATTACCGCGCGAATTGCGCTAAAAACCGCGCGACCACGGGATTTGTCAGGGCTGGCAATGAGTTTGCAGCAGTTGCCTTTGCTGCAAACACAGCTTCAGAACCAGCCCGCAAGCCTATTGCAAGCGCTGGGAGCCAACTTGACTGCGCCATCTGCGGTCGTTGCATTGCTCGCCAGTGCCATCAAACCTGAACCCAGTGTCGTGTTGCGTGAAGGGGGTGTCATTGCCGATGGTTATGATGCCGAGTTGGATGCGTTGCGTGCTTTGCAGAATAATCATGGTGATTTTTTATTGCAATTTGAAGCGGCTGAAAAAGCGCGTACCGGCATTGCTAATCTGAAAGTAGAATACAACAGCGTGCATGGTTTTTATATTGAAATGAGCCGCACGCAGGCTGAAAGTGCTCCGGCTGAGTACCGACGTCGTCAAACGCTCAAAAATGTTGAGCGCTTTATTACGCCGGAGCTTAAAGCGTTTGAAGATAAAGTATTGAGCGCGAATGACCGCGCATTAGTGCGTGAGAAGATGCTGTATGAGCAAGTATTGACGCAGCTAGGTCAATATATCGTACCGTTGCAAACCAATGCTGGCGCAGTAGCAAGTCTGGACGTGTTATGTTGTTTTGCCGAGCGTGCGCTTAGTCTGAACTATGTGGCACCTGACTTTACCACCGACGCCGGCATTGAAATCATCAATGGCCGTCATCCTGTGGTTGAAAGAATATCTGTTGAGCAAAATTCGGTGAAGGCATCCGCACAGCCTTTTATCGCCAATGATGTCGTGCTCAATCCTTATCGTCAATTGTTGTTAATCACCGGGCCCAATATGGGGGGTAAATCCACGTTTATGCGGCAAACGGCGCTGATTGTATTGCTGGCGCACTGCGGTTGCTATGTGCCAGCAACTTCGGCGAAAATAGGTGAAATAGACCGCATCATGACGCGAATTGGCGCATCTGACGACTTGGCGGGTGGGCGCTCTACGTTTATGGTGGAAATGACGGAAACCGCCAATATTCTGCATAACGCAACGGATAAAAGTCTGGTGTTGCTGGATGAAATCGGTCGGGGGACTTCTACGTTTGATGGCCTAAGCCTAGCGTGGGCGGTGGCCAAGCAGATATTGGAGAAAAATAGAGCTTACACCTTGTTTGCTACGCATTATTTTGAGCTGACGCGTATTGTTGATGAATTTAGATATGCCGCCAATGTGCATTTGGATGCAGTTGAACATGGAAATAACATTGTGTTTATGCACAAAGTGGAAGAGGGCGCTGCTAACCAAAGTTATGGGCTGCAAGTGGCGCAATTGGCAGGCATTCCTAAAAGCGTAGTGGCGAGTGCAAAGCGAAAACTGATTCAGCTTGAGTGTAATCAGGTAGCGGTAAACGCCAGCCAGCCAGATATGTTTTTAATGGATGCACCAGTGACTGAGGTGGCGCCACACCCACTGGTGGCTGAGTTTGAAAACATTCAACCGGATGAATTAACGCCGAAGCAGGCATTGGATTTGCTGTATCAGTTGAAGCAGTTGGTTAGCTAAACTGCGATAACATTGGCGCAATACGCTTCACTATTGTCGCACTATAAGGCTTTCATCTATCCCGCAATCGGGATTACGCCATAGTGGTTATGCGGTTTTTGTAGGAGGGGCTTGTAGCCCCCATTTTTCTAGTGGTGATGACCGCCAGCGCCATGCACGTGCTGATGAGAGACCTCTTCTTTATTTGCCGCGCGCACGTCGGTAATGGTGGCGGTAAACACAACGCGTTCGCCCGCCCATGGATGATTGCCGTCCACGACCACTTTGCCGTCAGCGATTTCTGTGACCGTGTATAGCACCACATCGCCAGTTTCATCTTCACCCTCAAACTGCATGCCTATTTTTAGTTCCGCAGCCGGGAAAGCGTTTGCAGGCTCAATTTGCACGAGCTCTTCATCATACTCACCAAACGCATCTGCAGGTTGTAAATCTACAATCACTACATCACCGATTTTTTTACCATGCATGACCTCTTCAACTTTAGGGAAAATATTGTCATAGCCGCCATGCAGGTACGCGACTGGTTCGTTGCTTGATTCAAGCACGTTGCCATCGGTATCTTTTAATTCGTAAGTCATGGTAACGACAGTGTTCATTGCAATTTGCATGGTGAAATCCTTGAAGTGGGGGCTTTGTAAAATTAAGTCTAGGATTTTAATCTATTTTGCACTTACGCTAAACGCTGGGCAGATTTATTTTTTAATGTTTGCTGTGCATTTGAATAATCCGCTTCAGCTCCGGCACGCAGGAGCCACATTCTGTGCCACATTTCAGTTTGTTTTGTAGGGTGATTAAATCTGCACCCATTTCGATATTTTCTAGAATTTCATTTTGCGAAACATCCAAACAATTGCACACAATTTTCCCACGACCATGCTGACCTGTGGGTGGCGCGATGAGCGGGGCGAGTGCCCAGCGACGTAAGTCATCGGTAAATGCCCCCGTTGTCATGATATCTTTCAGCCAGTCTGTCGCCAGTGTTTCGCCTACAAGACGCACGCCGCTGACCTCCGGCTTACCATTCACAAGGTTGTTTTCGACCAAAATACGTTTGCTGATGCCACGTTTAGCATCATTGTAGTTGAGCAATGGCATGTCATCGGTCATGCCAAGAATTACGTCAATCTCGGTTATCAATGCGGCATCTACGGCTTGAGTGTGGGCGGCACGCAGAATCAGCATGCCGATATGGTGTTGATTTTCACGGCCAAATAGACCGCAGCTGGCATATTCAAAGTTCTTCAGTAAGTCACGTACTTTTTCTAGGGCCGCCAAATTCTGAATGGTACGCATCACTATCATGCGCCACGGCAACTCTAGTTTTTCAATTTTAATCGCGGTATGTTTGAGTTCCGGCTGTTTTGAAGTTTTATCAAAAGCAGGCGGCATGAGTGCATTAACGCCTAAACCATGCATAAACTGGCTGCCCCAGTGCATGGGGATGAACGTTTGCGAAGCTTGCAATTCATCAGAGATTTGGGCCGCTAGCACCAAGCTACCGCGTTTGTTGCTCACCCTTACAATATCGCCATTTTTAATCAAACGCCGCATCATGTCGTCGCTGCTCATGTGAATGACGGGTTCTTCAGCATGGTTAAATAACTGAGCCACCGTCCCGGTGCGACTCATGCCATGCCATTGGTCGCGCAGGCGTCCTGTCAATAGATGCAGTGGATGGCGCGCATCGGTTCTATCCGCTGTGCCTTTATACATGGTGTTAATAAATTGCGCTTTACCATCCGGTTTTTGGAATACGCCATCTGCATATAGGCGGGATTTTCCGGTAACGTCGCCGGTAACAAATGGCCACTGTTGAGGCCCCTGCTCATTGAGCAAGGCGTAGCTTAGGCCGGTAATATCCAAATCGCGACCACGCGTGGTTTCACGGTGTTCGTTAAATATGGCTTCGGGGCTGGCGTAGGGAAACAGGCGAGTATTTTTTGCCAGTCTTTTTTCGAGTCGTTGTGCAAAATCCACCATAATTGCCCAATCGTGGCGTGCTTCGGCAGGGGGGGCTATGGCTGGGTTGATGCGCGTAATACGTCGCTCGGAGTTGGTAACAGTCCCTTCTTTTTCGCCCCAGGTGCTGGCGGGTAATAATACATCGGCATATTGGCAAGTATCAGTGTTGTTAAAAGCTTCCTGCACCACCACTAGTTCAGCATTATTTAAGGCAGCTAGCACATTATTCAGGTCTGGCATGGATTGCGCAGGGTTGGTGCATGCAATCCAAATGGCTTTGATGCTGCCATCCTTAACGGCATTAAACATTTCAACCGCAGTTTTACCTGGAGTTTCCGGTACAGATTGCACGCCCCATAATTTGGCAATTTCTGCACGATGCTCGGCATTGGCTAAGTCGCGGTGAGCGGGTAAGAGATTGGCCATGCCGCCAACTTCGCGACCACCCATGGCATTCGCCTGCCCCGTGAGTGAAAATGGTCCGGCACCTAATTTGCCGATTTGCCCAGTGGCTAAATGCAAGTTAATCAATGCAGCATTTTTATCTGTGCCATGAATAGACTGATTCAGCCCTTGGCAATACATAGACAGGCTAGGTCCTTTGCCAAACCATTTGGCCGCAGTCATGATGTCGACCTCTTTAATGCCGCAAATATCGGCCACCATTTTTGGCGTATATTCACGCACGGTATCTTTGAGCGCATTAAAGCCATGGGTATGGGCGTTGATGTACGCCATATCCAGCAAGCCTTCCCATAACATCACATGTAGCAAGCCGTTAAATAGCGCGACATCAGTGCCCGGCAAAATTGCAAGGTGCAAATCTGCCGCTTGTGCGGTATCGGTGCGACGTGGGTCAACGACGATGATTTTTAAGTCTGGGTTGTTGGCTTTGGCATCTTCAATGCGACGAAAAATAATCGGGTGCGCGAAGGCAGTATTTGAGCCTGCAATCAATAAACACTCAGCATGGTCGATATCTTCGTAACATGCTGGCGGGGCATCTGCACCCAATGTGGCTTTATAGCCGGCGACTGTAGAGCTCATGCAAAGGCGTGAATTGGTGTCCACATTATTCGTGCCGATTAGCCCCTTGGCCAGTTTGTTAAAAACGTAATAATCTTCAGTAAGCAATTGACCTGAAATATAAAAAGCGACGCTGTCCGGTCCGTGCGCTTCTATGGTGTTAGCAAATTTTTCAACGATAAAATCGAGTGATTCATCCCATGTGGCGCGTGTTCTGGGGGCGTTGCGAGTGGCGCGCAGCTCTGGGT
>CAMBZE010000062.1 GCA_945872425.1 Methylotenera oryzisoli
AAAAAAACATTTCATCACGATAACGCATTGTATTTTATAAATTTTTAATCTCAAAAAACCATTGGCACAGAGTTTGCTTAAAGTCTACTGAGCAGTCTGACCGATAATTTAGATTAAAAGATGGTAAAACAATGCAAAAAATGAAATTAGTAGTCGTTGGTAACGGCATGGCGGGGATGCGTACTGTAGAAGAGTTACTGAAAATCGCACCCGATTTTTATGACATCACGGTATTTGGCGACGAGCCCTACCCTAACTACAACCGCATTATGCTCTCGCCAGTATTGGCTAACGAGCAAACCATTGACGACATTATTTTGAATACTCGTGAGTGGTACGCAAAACATAACATCACACTACGCACGAGTGCGCGCATCAATAAAATTGACCGTAAAAACCGTGTGGTCTATGCGGAAGATGGCACCAATGCTGAATATGACCGGTTGCTTCTGGCCACGGGCTCCAAACCTTTTATGCCGCCAATCCCTGGTAAAGAGCTGGATGGCGTACTGGGTTATCGTGACATTAAAGATACCAATGAAATGATCGCTGCGGCAAAAGTCCATAAACATGCCGTTGTGATTGGTGGCGGCTTGTTGGGATTGGAAGCTGCAAACGGCTTAAAAATCCAGGGTATGGAAGTGACCGTAGTTCATAAAAATGAGTGGCTGCTAGAGAAGCAACTCGACAAAACTGCAGGCAAGATGCTGCAAAAGAATTTAGAAGATAAGGGTCTTAATTTCTTACTCAAAAAAAATACCGAGCAACTGACTGGCGATAGCAATGGTCGCGTAAAAACCGTACGATTTACCGATGGATTGGAAATCTCGGCTGATTTAGTGGTAATGGCTGTCGGTATCCGCCCCAACTTTGCACTTGCTGAGTCTGCGGGCATTTATTGCAACAAAGGCATTGTGGTCAACGACACCATGCAAACTTACGACCCACGTATTTATGCCGTAGGCGAGTGTGTGGCGCACCGCGGCATCTCATATGGACTTGTTGCACCATTGTTTGAAATGGCCAAAGTCTGCGCAACTCACTTGGCCAATTTTGGTATTGGCTTATACAAAGGCTCAGTGACTTCGACTAAATTGAAAGTTACTGGTATTGATTTGTTCAGTGCCGGTGACTTTGATAGCGGCGAAGCGGCGCTTGATGATGGCCGCGAAGAAATTGTTTTGCACGACGCAGTTGGCGGGGTTTACAAAAAACTCGTCATCAAAAATGACAAAATCATAGGTAGCGTGCTTTATGGGGATACCACGGACGGTTCGTGGTATTTTCAAATGCTTAGAGATAACAAACCTATTCACGAGATTCGCGACCACTTGATGTTCGGTCAGGATTCTTTAGGTAACACCGGTCATGCCGGTCAGAACAAAGCCGCCGCCATGACCGATGCCATGGAAGTGTGCGGCTGTAACGGTGTGTGCAAAGGCACCATTGTAAAAGCTATTCAGGACAAAGGCCTGTTCACCATTGATGACGTGAAAAAACAAACCAAAGCCGGTTCGAGCTGTGGTTCGTGCGTAGGTTTGGTTGAACAGATTTTAGCCAGCACTTTGGGTGGCGGCTATGCGCCCCCTTCCACCAGCAAAGCGGTGTGCGGTTGTACCGACAAAAACCATGAAGAAGTGCGCGCAGAAATCCGTACGCATAAATTCCTCAACATTCCGGATGCGATGCAAGGCATGGGCTGGCGCACACCCAACGGTTGCGCCACTTGCAGACCGGCACTTAACTATTATCTAATTTCTACCTGGCCGCATGAAGCCAAGGATGATCCGCAATCGCGCTTTATTAACGAGCGCGTACACGCCAATATCCAGAAAGATGGTACCTATTCCGTTGTTCCACGGATGTATGGCGGCATCACTACACCAGACCAATTACGCAAAATTGCTGATGTTGCCGACAAATACGCCGTGCCCATGGTGAAAGTCACCGGCGGCCAACGTATTGACCTGTTCGGCGTAAAAAAAGAAGACTTGGTCGGTATGTGGGCAGATTTAGGCATGCCATCGGGTTACGCTTACGGCAAGAGCATCCGCACCGTAAAAACCTGCGTGGGTTCTGAGTTCTGCCGCTTTGGCACACAAAATTCCACACAAATGGGCATTGATATTGAAAAAGCCTTCGACCATATGTGGGCACCGCATAAAGTGAAATTTGCCGTTTCAGGCTGCCCGCGTAACTGTGCAGAATCCGGCATTAAAGACGTCGGTATTATCGGCGTGGATTCTGGCTGGGAGATCTATGTAGGCGGTAATGGTGGTATTAAAACCGAAGCTGCGCAGTTCTTATGCAAAGTAAAAACCTCCGATGAAGTCATGGAGTACTCGGGAGCTTTTATCCAGATCTACCGTGAAGAAGCACGCTATCTGGACCGCACTGTGCATTGGATAGAGCGGGTAGGTTTGGAATATGTAAAACAGCGCATTCTGGAAGATGTTGATGGTCGCAAGGCCGCTTATGAGCGCTTGCTGTATGCCCTGCAAGGCGCGGTTGATCCCTGGAGTGAGCGTGTGCAGAACCGTGAGCAGCATAAAGAATACGAAACCATTACGATTTAGATATTTTTGTAGGAGCGCAACTCATTGCGCTCCTACATTCAAACTAAACCAATATCATCTTTAAGGAAATCCAATGAAAAGTAGTTTTTGGCAAGCCGGACATAAGCCCACGTTATTTTCAGCATTTTTATATTTTGACCTAAGCTTTATGGTGTGGGTATTGCTTGGTCCGTTGGCCGTGCAAATTGCCACTGATTTACAATTGACTCCGTCACAAAAAGGTTTAATGGTCGCCACGCCAGTGCTGGCTGGGGCGTTACTGCGCTTCTTCATGGGCGTGCTGGTTGACCATCTTAAACCTAAGATGGCGGGTTTAATTGGTCAAGTGATTGTTATTTTAAGCCTGCTTGTTGCTTGGCTACACGGCATACAAAACTTCCAGCAAGCATTGATGTTGGGCATAGGCCTGGGCTTTGCCGGGGCGGCGTTTGCCGTTGCATTGCCTTTGGCAAGTCGCTGGTATCCACCGGAACACCAAGGCACCGCACTGGGTATTGCTGGTGCCGGCAATTCAGGGACTGTATTCGCCGCATTATTTGCCCCTGGCTTGGCAGTGGCTTATGGCTGGAACAATGTATTTGGTTTAGCACTGATTCCGCTAGGCATTGCACTATTGGTGTACATGATTTACGCAAAAGACAGCCCAGATACGCCACCCGCAAAGTCTTTGAGCCAGTATGTGGCGATTTTGAAAGATAAGGACGCTTGGTGGTTCATGTTTTTTTACAGTGTAACCTTTGGCGGCTTTGTCGGTCTGGCCTCATCACTCACTATTTATTTTAATGACTTATACAGCCTAGGGCCGGTGATGGCTGGCTATTGCACTGCTGCGGCCGTATTTGCTGGTTCACTGGTTCGCCCGATTGGCGGCATGATTGCGGACCGTATCGGCGGCATACGCACACTACTCGTGATGTACACAATTGCGGCGGTATTGTTATTTGTCATGAGCTTTGGTCAACCGACCTATCAACTGGCATTGGCAATTATCATTCCGGTGATGGCAGTATTGGGCATGGGTAACGGTGCAGTGTTTCAGTTGGTACCGCAGCGCTTTCGCAAGGAAATCGGCGTAATGACGGGTCTGGTCGGCATGGCTGGTGGCGTAGGCGGCTTCTATCTGGCGGCAAGTTTAGGTTACTTCAAGCAAGCTACCGGTAGCTATCAAATTGGTTTGATTATTTTTGCCGGCTTGGCTGCACTGGCCATGGTGGGTTTAACTGGCGTTAAAACCAGGTGGCGTACAACTTGGGGGACAGCAACGACCGCCAAGGTATAAAATACAGCCATGTCACTTCAATTCACGATTGGCCAATCCAGCCTAACCGGTCCGCGCACACGTAACGAAGATTACGTTGGCGTGGTCACGCCGGTAAGCGAGCAATTGAGCATCAAAGGCGCGCTCATGGCGGTGGCAGATGGCGTGAGCGGCAATGCTGGCGGTGGCGAAGCTTCAGAGATGACGGTGCGCACAGTGACATCCGATTACTATGTCACGCCGGATACCTGGGAGCCATTAACCGCATTAGATAAGGTATTGACCGCCGCCAACCGCTGGCTGATTGCCCAAGCCAATGCCAACCGCGACATGGCGGGCATGGCGACCACCTTGTCGCTACTCATTTTACGCGGTCAGCGCTACTACTCGGCGCATGTTGGAGATACGCGAATTTATTTGCTGCGCGACGATAAATTAACACAACTCACCACAGACCACGTGTGGGATAGACCCGACATGCGGCACGTGCTAAAGCGCGCGGTAGGGTTAGATCGACATTTAGAAGTAGATTTTGCCGAAGGCGCACTGCAAGTGGGTGATGTATTTGCACTGATGAGTGATGGTGTGTGGGAAACTTTAGGTGAAAAAGCGATCCATAAAGCCCTGGGTCTTTATGATAATCCACAAATGATTAGCGACCATCTCACCAAAACTGCTCTAGAAAAAGGTAGCCAAGACAATAGCACCGCCGTTGTCGTTAAAATAACGCAACTGGGTGAAGATACGCTGTCTGAGCTGCTGGCAGGCGGCAAACACCTGAGCGTGCCAGATAAATTAAACGTGGGTGAAGTGATTGATGATTTTGAAATCGTCGAAATTCTGCATGAATCACGCGCAAGTTTGTTGTATAAGGTACGCCATACCGTCAGTCGACAACTGTTTGTATTAAAAACGTTGCAACCCCTATTAGCTGCTGACATTGATAGTTGCAATGGTTTGCTGAATGAGGAGTGGCTGGCAAAACGCGTGGTTTCTCAATATGTGCCGCAAGTGTTTCCGGTCTCGGTAGAAAAACGTAGCAAGCTTTATTACATCATGAGCTGGCATGAAGGCGCCACGCTACAACAACGCCTGGACAGCGGGCATCATTTCACAGTGGCGGGCACCGCAAAAGTTGGCGTCGATATCATGCGCGGCATAGGCGCATTGCATCGACTCAACATTGTGCATCGTGATATTAAACCTGACAATGTGCATGTCGCTAGCGACCAGCGGTTGCGTATTTTGGATTTAGGGGTGGCACTGAGTAGCGGCGTTGGCAAAATAGAGGCCATGCAAAACCCGGGTACGCCTAGTTTTATGGCGCCTGAATTATTTAATGGTGAGCCCGCAACTAATCAAAGCGACATTTATGCCGCTGGCGTTACGCTCTATCATTTGCTCACACGCAAATACCCCTATGGTGAAATCGAGCCTTTTCAACGCCCTAAGTTTGGGCAACCGATTCCGCCAACCCGGTATAGACCAGATATTCCGTATTGGCTAGAAAATATCATTCTAAAAGCCGTGGCGCATGATATAAAGCTAAGGTTTGAAACCGCAGAAGAAATGCTACTCGCACTTGAACATGGTGAGTTAAAACCGATTTTAGCCCCCGCGCGCACCCCATTGATTGCCCGTGCCAAACTAGTTAAATGGCAGTGGATTGCTATTTTTTCGTTTGTATTGAATATGTTGTTAATTTATTTGTTAGTGGTTTCTTGAGAGAAAAAATATGAGTAATTGGATAAAAGTAGCCCCATTTGAAGATTTTCCTAAACTAGGTGCGCGTGTGGTGCGCACTAAAAATAAAGAGAATGTCGACATAGAAATTGGTATTTTTCGCACCGAAGATGACCGCATTTTTGCAATTAACAACGCATGCCCGCACAAGGG
>CAMBZE010000063.1 GCA_945872425.1 Methylotenera oryzisoli
GTGTCCTGATGCCAAATTAGTCAAAGCTTGCCTACATAAAGAAAGAGTTGTCTTAATTGCCAGCATTAAAAAAGCCAAGCAGTGTTGCTTGGCTTTTTTGTGAGCATTACATTTAACGTATTGAATTTATTGACGCTTATCCATGGGCGTAAACTCACGTCGCGCTTCTCCTGTGTAGAGTTGGCGTGGGCGCCCAATCTTAGCCTCAGGGTCTGAGTGCATTTCAGACCATTGTGCAATCCAGCCTGCTGTTCTCGCCAGAGCAAAAATCGCTGTAAACATGCTATTTGGAATGCCCATGGCACGCATCACAATGCCGGAGTAAAAATCTACGTTAGGATAGAGTTTGCGGGAGACAAAATATTCGTCTTCCAGTGCAATTTTTTCCAGCTCCATTGCAAGTTTGAATATCGGATCGTTGTTTAACCCAAGTTCATCAAGCACTTCATGGCAGGTGGAGCGCATAATCTTTGCACGCGGATCCATATTGCGATAAACCCTGTGTCCAAAACCCATGAGGCGGAAGTTATCGGTTTTATCTTTGGCACGCTTGATGAACTCACCGATGCGGGAAACGTCACCAATTTCTTCCAGCATATTGAGGGTAGCCTCATTCGCGCCGCCGTGAGCAGGGCCCCAGAGAGATGCGATACCAGCCGAGATGCAAGCAAATGGATTGGCACCGCTTGAGCCCACCAGGCGTACGGTAGAGGTTGAGGCATTTTGTTCGTGATCTGCGTGCAAGATTAAGATGCGCTCAAAGGCTTTTGCTAATATTGGGTTAGGCTCGTATTTTTCACACGGCGTTGCGAACATCATATGCATGAAGTTTTCTGCATAATTCAGATGATTTTGCGGGTATGTAAAAGGCTGACCCAGGTTGTATTTGTAGCTCCATGCCGCAATGGTGGGTACTTTGGCCAATAAACGATGTGCAGAAATTTCACGATGTTTGGCGTCTCGAATATCCATTGAGTCAAAATAGAAAGCAGAAAGTGAACCTACGACCCCTACCATAACAGCCATTGGGTGCGCATCTCGTCTAAACCCGCGGAATATGTTGTTTAACTGGTCGTGCAGCATGGTGCTGCCGCTAATGGTGTTAATGAACTGATTTTTCTCTGCTTCGTTTGGTAGTTCGCCATGCATGAGCAGGTAAGCGACTTCTAAATAATTACAATGTTCCGCTAATTGTTCAATCGGATAGCCGCGATAGTAAAGTAAGCCCTGCTCGCCATCAATGAATGTGATATTGGAATTACAGGCTGCCGTTGACATAAAACCAGGGTCATAGGTAAACATGCCATGTTTACTCAAGGGGCGAATATCAATCACATCATTGCCCAGACTCCCTGAGAGTACAGGTAATTCAATGGGTGAGGCTCCATTATCGAAACTAAGTGTTACTTTGGTGGGTTTATTTGTCATAACATTTCCACAAATCTAATCATCGTTGCTAACGATTATACTTTATTGCCGCGTTCTGATGAATTGTCGCACATTGTTAATGCTAATGTTGGTAGATTGCGCCTAATATACGCGCACCTTTTGCACCGGTAACTTCAGGTAAATTTGCAGTTTTCTGATTTAGGCATTGTCGTGCTAACCAAGCGAATGCGACGGCTTCAACCCAGTCAATGCCGATACCCAGCTCATTGGTGGTGGTTAACTTTTTGTTACCTAGTAAAGCCGCTAGCTGTTGCGTCAGCAAACTATTTTTTGCACCGCCACCACATAAATAGATTTCGTCCACATCACTACAGTATTGAGCAAGCGCCTGATGAAGGCTATGTGCGGTGAGCGCCACTAAGGTGCGTGCCACGTCATGGGGCTGGTAGTTTTTATTGTATAAGTAAGCATTCAGCCATGAGGCATTGAACAAATCACGCCCCGTACTTTTAGGGGGGGGTAAGGTAAAATAAGGTTCACTTAACATGCTTATTAGTAGTGGTTCAATAACCTTGCCACTTCCTGCCCAGGCACCGTTTGCGTCGTAGTCTAAATTGAGATGTTGCTTTACCCAGGTGTCCAGCAGCATGTTACCCGGCCCGGAATCAAAGCCAAATACTTCGCCGGTGCTTGCCAAGTGAGTGATATTGGCAATGCCACCGATATTGATGATGGCACGATTCAGATGTTGATGTGCAAATAATGTTTTATGAAAAGCAGGAACTAAGGGCGCACCCTGCCCGCCAGCCGCAATATCGCGGCTTCTAAAATCGGCTACTACCGTTATCCCTATGAGCTCAGCCAATAACGCAGGATTGCCAATTTGCAAGGTGAAGCCCAATTCTGGGCGATGTCGTATGGTTTGTCCGTGGCAGCCGATGGCAGTGATACTATTGGGCGATATCTTTGTCGCGGAAAGCAATTGATTAACAGCTTCTGCATAAAGTTGAGCCAACGTATTGCCCATGCGTGCCGTGGTTTCCAGTTCATTGTCAGTGGGGTGCTGTAATGCCAGAATTTCGGTGCGTAATGCAGACGGATAAGCTAGAAAATGAGTATGTAATACGCGTGGCGGCTGAACATCATGAAGCGCCGTGTTGTTAAATTCAACAAGTGTTACATCTACACCATCAAGGCTGGTGCCAGACATCAGTCCGATGAAAAGCTCGCCAGCCATAGTATGAGAGGACTTTTTAATTTATGGAAACTATTCTAGTGCGGCGATATTACTCGCACCGAGTAGCCTTAGTTGAGCTGTGAGCTGATTGCTAACACTATCGAACTCGGCTTTGTTGCGAGCGTCAATTGGATTCGCTTTTGGCAATGACACTTTCATTGGGTCGCGATGTTGCCCGTTTAGTAAGAATTCATAATGTAAGTGTGGACCAGTCGCTACGCCCGTCATGCCCACAAAACCGATAATTTCTCCTTGGACGACTTTGTCGCCACGACGTAGTGCCACTGCAAAACGTGAAAGATGCCCGTATACAGTGCTAATGCCGTTAGTATGCTTGAGTACAATTACATTGCCATAACCGCCTTTTTGACCCAAAAAATCAACCACTGCATCACCGGATGCTTTAACACGCGTTCCTGTTGGCGCTGCCATATCTACGCCTTTGTGTGCTCTAAACCGCTGTAAAACTGGGTGGAATCGTCCCAAATTAAAGCTGGAGCTCACGCGGGTGAATTCTAATGGTGAACGTAAAAATGATTTATGCAGGCTTTGACCTTCAGGCGTGTAGTAGTGCATTTGATGGTTACCATCACGGTAACCTATAGCATGGTAGGTTTTGCCATCATTGACAAATTCAGCGGCCAAAACATCGCCAGTTTTGAGTAATTCACCCTGATCATAGCTACCTTCGTAAATGACATTAAAGTGGTCGCCATGGCGCAAGTCTGTATGAAAATCAATGTCACTTTCAAATATATCAGCGAGTTGAATCGCAATGTGGTCAGGGATATTGGCATCATCTGTTGCACCAAACAGTGAACTTTTGATTTTGGCTGATTTTAATATTGGACGAATCTCGAGTTGATGCACAAGTTTGTTTGTTTCATACCCAGCAGAAGTTTGGGTAACGGTGATGAATTGATTCGCATTTAATTGGTATTCAAGTTTAATTAAATTGCCATTGACATCTGTTTCGGCCTCAACTTGCCTGCCGGGAATTAGGGCTTTTGCAATTTCGCTAGCCAATTCGTTATTGCGAATGTATTCAACTGCATTGTGATTGCGAATATTTAGACGAAACAACATACTGTTCAAAGTGTCATCACGGCGCACATGATCTTTGTACCAAAAAATCTGAGCAGCCACTTCGGTTGAAGGTGCGTCTGGATTTAAGTTGTACACAACAGGTAGTGCGATTTCTTCTATGACAGCGGCCGTCTGAATAGTACCGGTCAAGGTTTGTGGAGCAATACCAAACGCCGCGTAAATGCCAAACAGTGGTAAACAAGAGATCGCCAAAATCCAGCGCAGCTTAAATTTACGCTTATATATGAGCTCAGCATTATTAGCGTTTTGCGCTAAAATAGAAGATTGCGTTGAATTGTTTCGATTGAGCTCGTTAATATCCACGGGCTGACCTTGTAAAAAATTTAATACGGTCGTAGATACTAACAGAAAACGTAATTAAAACAAGCAAATGAGTGGTAAAAAACAATACAATTTAAGGGCGTAATACACGTGAATATTGACATTAACCAACAGCTTGCACTAATCAAACGCGGCGTAGACGAGCTTTTATTAGAAGCTGAATTAGTTGAAAAACTTAAAAAAGGTCAGCCGCTTCGAATCAAGGCGGGCTTTGACCCGACCGCACCAGACCTGCACCTGGGGCACACGGTGCTTATCAACAAGCTGCGTCAGTTTCAGGAGCTTGGTCATCATGTGTTGTTCTTGATAGGTGACTTTACTGGCATGATTGGTGATCCAACCGGAAAAAGCACTACGCGCCCGCCACTAACTGCTGAGCAGGTGCAAGAGAACGCCAAATCTTATGCCTCACAGGTATTCAAAATCTTGAAACCAGAGCAAACAGAAGTGGTTTTTAATTCAAAATGGTTAACAGAGTTGGGTGCTGCGGGCATGCTTAAATTAGCGGCTAGTTACACTGTTGCGCGTATGCTGGAGCGTGATGACTTCACTAAGCGCTTTAAAGGTAATCAAGCGATCGCAATTCATGAATTCTTATATCCATTACTGCAAGGCTACGACTCAGTCGCGCTCAATGCCGATGTGGAGTTGGGTGGTACGGATCAGAAGTTTAATTTACTCATGGGCCGCGAGTTGCAAAAGCAGGCGGGTCAAAGTCAGCAGGTCGTATTGACCATGCCATTGCTTGAGGGCTTGGATGGTGTTAATAAAATGTCCAAATCTTTGGGTAACTATATAGGTATTGCAGAAGCACCAGAAATGATTTTCGCAAAAATTATGTCAATTTCAGATGAATTGATGTGGCGTTACATCGAGTTGTTGTCATTTGAGACATTAGAAACTATTGCTCAATGGAAGGCGCAGGTAGCCGCAGGCGAAAATCCGCGTAATATTAAAGTGCGTTTTGCCCAGGAAATTGTGACGCGTTTCCACAGTGCTGCCGATGCAGAAAAGGCATTGTTGGATTTTCAAACGCGCTCAAAAGGGGGTATCCCGGATGATGTCCCAGAAGTGACTGTCTCCATCGAAGGCAGTGATGTGGGTATCGCACAACTGTTGAAGCTCGCAGGTTTGGTAAGCAGCACCTCTGAAGCCTTCCGTGCGATCGAGCAGGGCGGCATCAAACTGAACGGCGAGAAAGTTTCAGATAAAGCACTTACTTTAGCAAAAGGTATCAGCGTTATTGCTCAAGTAGGTAAGCGTAAGTTTGCAAATGTAACAATTTTGTAACAGCGCAAATAACAGCTTGACCAAACTTACAAGCCCTGTAAAATGCGCGCCTTCGCTGACAAAACAAGTCGGTGATGCGCAGCAAAAAAATACACAATGTTAATGACGAATTATTTCAAAATTAGCATTGACGGGTAAAGAAACCTCTGTATAATGCGCACCTCGTTAACGCAAAGCGGTGGCGAGCGAACTGAAACGAAGTGATTCACTTTGATTTTAGAACTGATCTTTAA
>CAMBZE010000064.1 GCA_945872425.1 Methylotenera oryzisoli
TTAGGTACAATCGCGCCAGAACGACTGAACGCACTACGGCATATAGCAACGATTGAAAGCATAGGGTCATCGACACGAATTGAAGGCAGCAGGCTCACGGATCGTGAGGTCGAACAATTGCTTTCAAACCTAGAAATCAAGAAGTTCGATAGTCGCGATGAACAAGAAGTTGCAGGCTACGCTGAAACTATGGAAATGATTTTCCACGCCTTTGTCGACATCCCCGTCTCAGAGAACCATTTAAAGCAACTACATCGCGACCTACTTCGCTACAGCCAAAAAGACGAACGTCACAGAGGTGAATACAAGAAGTTATCAAACAATGTCGTTGCTTTCGACGCGGAAGGTAAAATGGTCGGCACTGTATTCGAGACAGCCTCTCCATTTGATACGCCACGCCGTATGAGTGATCTTGTTGCGTGGCTGCAAGACGCTCGTGAACTCGGTAGACTGCACCCACTACTAATCGTGGCTGTGTTCACTGTAACTTTCCTAGAAATCCACCCTTTTCAAGATGGCAATGGGCGGCTAAGTCGCATCATAACAACGCTATTACTTTTGCAAGCCGACTATGCATACGTACCCTACAGCTCGCTCGAAAGCATCATTGAGCAAAGTAAGGAAGGTTATTACCTTGCCCTGCGTCAAACACAACAATCTATCCATAGCGATACGCCAAACTGGCAACCATGGCTACTGTTCTTCATGCGTGCATTGCAGCAACAAAAACGACGTCGTGCCTCCAAAGTGGATCGAGAAAAAGGTACGCTTGCTGCACTTCCTGAGCTGGCTGTTAAGATTCTCGATTACGTTCGAGATCACGGACGAGTGACAACACGAGACATGGTTCGTGAGATGGGTGCCAGCCCTAACACCTTAAAAACTACTTTCGGAAAACTGGTTATAAAAGGATTGCTAGTACGACATGGTGGAGGCCGCTCAATTTGGTATGGCCTGCCATAAGTACAGCTATTAAACAGCACGCCCTTTTAATACCAGGTCACTGAGACAGCCCCTTAGGGCGGATGTTGATAATCTAGGTAGCATCAATTTCAGCGCCAACTGCGTGACTGTAAACCAGCTTTAAATAGGGTTTACTATTCAGTTTGAGGGAAGGATGCCTCAGCAGTAATTAACCGACGTTTACACAAAATACGGGACACCCTTATGTGGCTTTTTTATTTCCTTTAAAATTGGCTATGGATTACTGGTCAATGCATCAGCGGTGATTATCTGGAGGTTGTACAGAATACAGGGCACCTCATCCAATATAACTACGAATCGGAAGCAGTCCTGAATTTCATTTTGTACTATCAGTCTTACCATCAATGAAGTTTGAACAACGTTGGCTTGCCGAACAACGTAAAAAGTCGGCATAACAACCAAGGCTATGGACTCCATTAAATAGGGGCAATTTACCTATTTAGTTGGCAGCTTTTTTATAGTTCTTATTTGCTGGTCTTGCCAATTTTTTTGAGTTCCGTGCTGACCTTGTCCGCAAGTCTATTTGCACTACTTGCGGTGGTGTGGTTATCCAGCCAAGAGCCTTCCATTTGGACATAAGAGGTAAATGCTTTGCGTTTGGTGTTAACTTCCACCAACAAAAGCCGTGGATAAACAAATAGATAGGTTGGCTTCATGGCCACGCCAATCAAAATGTAATCTGCATTGCTGGCTTTAGCTAAATCTGCTGCAATATCGGTGTGATCAAATAAATAAGTGGCAGACTGCGCTGCTACTATCGCTTTAATCTGTTCATTCACTGGCACAATCTCTACGCCATCATTAACAAGCCTCTGTTTAAATGAGACGTTAAAATGTGCAATCCGCGCCAGCTCTTCTGGCGGGTTAGGTAAATCTGTGAGGTCGTTAAGTGGAAAGTCCAAGACCATGACTTTGCCAATTGATGTAGTTGTTGGCTCAGCACCGGCCGCTAGTGGAAGCAAGCCGGATAGGCATAGAAGAAAAATGACGTTTTGAATTAAATTTTTCATGAGCAAATCATCTTCGTGGTGAGTTTAAGGAAGTACTGATTAACAGCTACGTCATTATACAGATGCCTACTGGTCAGTATATATTTTCATAAACTTGTACATCACACACATCGTAAAATAGTGGATAATTCAGTTTTATAACTTAAATGAACTATATAAATCTAATGTCTAAACAAAATAGTTTCACAAAAGAAGAGTTACTCAAATGTGGTCGCGGGGAAATGTTTGGCGCAGGCAATGCGCAATTACCTTTGCCGCCAATGCTGATGTTTGATCGCATTGTTTCTATTACTGAGGATGGCGGAAAATATGGCAATGGTCAAATTATCGCCGAACTCGATATTAAACCTGATTTATGGTTTTTTGATTGCCACTTTACCGGAGACCCAGTTATGCCGGGTTGTTTAGGTCTGGATGCGATGTGGCAACTGGTTGGCTTCTATTTGGGCTGGATGGGCGGCCCTGGACGTGGTCGTGCATTAGGTGCGGGTGAAGTAAAATTCACGGGGCAAGTGTTGCCTACTGCAAAAATGGCAACATACACCATCGATTTAAAACGTGTAATTATGCGTAAACTGGTGATGGGCATTGCTGACGCTACGATGCAAATTGATGGCCGTGAGATTTATGTGGCAAATGATTTACGTGTAGGTCTGTTTACACGCACAGATAATTTTTAACCGGAATTTTAAATAGAATAAAAAAGTTTTTAAGGAGCACGAAATGCGTCGTGTCGTCGTTACGGGGTTTGGCATTGTTTCCAGTTTAGGAAACAATAAAGCGGAAGTGTTAGACAGTCTAAAGGCGGGCAAGTCCGGTATTACTTATCAGCCGGAATATGCCGCAATGGGCTTGCGCTCACATGTGGCGGGTTCTATCAAGAATCTGAATGTAGAAGAACTGATAGACCGCAAATTGATGCGTTTTATGGCAAAGGGTCATGCTTACGCTTGGCTTGCCATGCAAGAGGCTATTGCCGACGCGTGTTTGCCGGAAGAAATGGTTTCAAATGTGCGCACGGGCTTAATTGTAGGTGCTGGCGGAGCTTCACATGAAAGCATTTTAGAAGGTATTGATACGTTACGTGAAAAAGGCGTTCGCCGTGTAGGGCCGTATATGGTGACTAAAGCCATGGCAAGTGGCGTTTCTGCTTGCTTGGCAACAGGTGCAAAGATCAAAGGTATCAATTACGGCATTAGCTCTGCTTGCTCGACCAGCGCACATTGTATTGGTGCCGGGGTGGAGCAAATTCAGTTAGGCAAGCAAGATATTGTTTTTGCTGGGGGCGCAGAAGAAGAGCATTGGACGCTTTCTTTTATGTTTGATGCAATGGGTGCATTAAGCAGCAAATATAATGAAACCCCGGATAAAGCTTCACGCACTTATGATGCAAACCGTGATGGCTTTGTTATTTCCGGTGGTGGTGGCATTGTGGTGTTAGAAGAGTACGAGCACGCTAAAGCGCGTGGTGCAAAAATTTATGCTGAAGTGGTTGGCTATGGCGCAACTTCAGATGGCTACGACATGGTCGCCCCAAGTGGCGAGGGTGCAGTACGCTGTATGCGCTTGGCATTAGAAGGTGTTGAAGGCAATATTGACTACATCAATACCCATGGCACCAGTACACCAGTGGGGGATGTGAAAGAGTTGGAAGCCATTCGTGAAGTGTTTGGCGAGAATGGTTTGAAACAAAACCCTGCCATTGCCTCCACGAAGTCGCTATCGGGTCATGCATTGGGCGCAGCGGGTGTGAATGAGGCGATTTACACCTTGTTGATGATGGAAAATAACTTTATTGCGGCTTCTGCCAATATCGAGACACTGGACCCGGCAGCAGAGGGCTTGAATATTGTGCGTAAGGGCATGGATAACGTCAAAATTGAAACCGCACTATCGAACAGCTTTGGTTTCGGTGGCACCAATGCAACGCTGACCTTCTCTCGTAAAGGACTTTAAGAGCCATTTAGTTACAAGAAAACATCAACGTCTTAGAATAGATACACCATTATTAATTTAGAGGAGTTAGACATGAGTTTAGATTTATTAAAAGGTCTTGGTGTAAAAATACCTTACAAAACCAAATACGATAATTTTATTGGCGGTAAATGGGTCGCTCCTGTTAATGGTGAGTATTTCGATGTTATTTCACCGATCACGGGCAAGCCTTACACGCAGGCGGCTCGCTCTGGTGCTGAAGACGTTGAATTAGCATTAGATGCCGCGCATGCAGCCGCCGACAAATGGGGAAAGACCGCACCGGCTGAACGCGCTAATTTGTTGTTGAAAGTGGCAGATCGCTTAGAAGCTAATTTAGAACTGCTGGCAACTGCTGAAACTATTGATAACGGCAAGCCAATCCGCGAAACACTTAACGCGGACATTCCATTAGCCATTGACCATTTTCGCTACTTTGCAGGTTGCTTACGCGCACAAGAAGGCAGCTTAAGTGAAATTGATGAAAATACAGTTGCCTATCATTTTCATGAGCCACTGGGCGTAGTAGGTCAAATTATCCCTTGGAACTTTCCTATCTTGATGGCAGCCTGGAAACTGGCGCCAGCCATTGCTGCTGGTAACTGTGTTGTGTTAAAACCCGCCGAATTCACACCTATCAGCATCCTTATTCTTGCTGAGCTGATTGCAGATATTTTGCCTCCCGGCGTTATGAACATCGTCAATGGTTACGGCCGCGAAGTTGGCTCGCCTCTGGCTAACAGTCGCCGCATCGCCAAAATTGCATTTACCGGTTCAACCGCTACTGGTCGCGTGATTGCACAGGCTGCTGCTGGCAATTTAATTCCGGCCACCCTTGAGCTAGGCGGCAAATCACCCAATATTTTCTTTGAAGATATTGCACAAGCTGATGATGATTTCTTTGATAAAGCGGTTGAAGGTCTCGTATTATTCGCATTCAACCAAGGCGAAGTCTGCACCTGTCCATCACGTGCATTGATTCAAGAATCAGTTTACGATAAATTCATGGAACGCGTTTTACCTCGCATCGCGGCAATTAAACAAGGCAATCCATTAGACCCTAACACCATGATTGGCGCGCAGGCATCGCAAGATCAGCTCAATAAAATTATGTCTTACATGGACATTGGCAGACAAGAAGGTGCGCAAGTGCTGATTGGTGGCGAACGTAACATGTTAAGCGGTGCCTTTGCGGACGGTTATTACGTTCAGCCCACCCTGCTTAAAGGTCATAACAAAATGCGCGTGTTCCAAGAAGAAATTTTTGGCCCAGTGCTTGCTGTAACCACCTTTAAAGATGAGGCAGAGGCCCTTTCAATCGCCAATGACACTATATTCGGTCTTGGTGCGGGGGTGTGGAGTCGTGATGGCAACCGTGCTTACCGAATGGGTCGTGGCATCAAAGCTGGGCGCGTATGGACCAACTGCTACCATGCCTATCCTGCACACGCGGCATTTGGCGGCTATAAAGAATCGGGTATTGGTCGCGAAACCCATAAAATGATGCTGGATCATTACCAGCAAACCAAAAATCTGTTAGTGAGCTACAGCCCTAAAAAACTTGGTTTCTTCTAGGAAAACACTGATTAAATGGC
>CAMBZE010000065.1 GCA_945872425.1 Methylotenera oryzisoli
CACTACGTATGGGTTACCCCAATCCAACCCACGGGAGAGCTGGTGTAGCGTCCAGCAGGATTAAGCTGCTAGAGAGTAAGTTTCGTCGTTTGCGACTATACTTTTTTCAGCTGTATTTACGAGGTAATCTGAGCCTCGGTATGCCCTGCACTGCTTTGTAACCCACGTCGAAACCTGGTCGCCCCCAAAACATCAAGAATGATCTTAATTTTAAGATAACGCTAAAATTCTTGAGTAAAAACAGTAATGCTACGACTAACCAAACTTGCATTTAGTTCAATCGACCGGCGAATTATACGCCTTTAATTTTAGCGATTAAACTATTTGTTGTGGGCGCGCATGATTCTGCCTTTTTCACGCTCCCAATCGCGCTCTTTTTCAGTGTCACGTTTGTCATGTTGCTTTTTACCTTTTGCCAAGCCAATTTGCACTTTAACGCGCCCTTTAGAAAAATGCATATCCAGCGGCACCAATGTATAGCCGGCGCGCTCAACCTTGCCAATCAGTTTTGCAATTTCCTCATTATGTAACAATAACTTACGCGTCCTAATGGCATCTGGGCGTATATGCGTAGAGGCAGCACCCAACGGCGTTACATGACAACCGATTAAATAAATCTCACCTCGTTGAATAATCACATAAGCTTCTTTGATATTGACGCGGTTGTCCCGTATGGCTTTAACTTCCCAGCCCTCCAAAACAATGCCGGCTTCATATTTATCTTCGATAAAATAATCAAAAAATGCTTTTTTATTTTGTGCAATACTCATAAAACTAAATATTTCTTGGCGAATAGCTTAAAATCGATATTTTACTCTAACTTCTTGGTTTGTTCGTTTTAACTCGTGCGCTCCAAATTCATACGCATATAGTTTTAAGAATAAATTGCAACTTTTAAGGTAAGCATGGCGCAAGTAAGAAAAACGGTCATTATCAACCATTCCGCATGCAGCATGTATGCGTTGGTAGATGATGTAATTAGATACCCTGAATTTTTACCGTGGTGTGGTGGCGTAGATTTAATTCAAAAAAATGAAGTATCGACCATGGCCACTTTGCATATTGATTATCATGGTTTGCAGCAAAAATTTACCACTGAGAATCATAAAACTTATCCAAATGCGATGGAAATTCAATTAAAAGACGGCCCTTTCAAGCATCTGGACGGCGCGTGGCGCTTCGTGGAACTTAACGAAGAAGCCTGTAAAGTCGAATTTGTACTTAACTATGAGTTTGCCAATGCCTTTTTAGAAAGAATCATCGCTCCGGTTTTTAGCCATATTGCCAATACATTCGTCGATGGATTTGTGGCTCGCGCTGACGAAATATACAAAATAAAACAAGGACAAAAATGAATAATCCAACCGAAATCACGGTAGAAGTAGCCTATGCATTACCCACAGCACAATTGATTGTGCCAATTAGAGTGCAAAGTGGCGTTACCGCCGAGTACGCGATTCAAGCGTCCGGTATTTTAGGAAAATTTCCAGAAATTGATTTGGCAATCAATAAAATTGGAATCTTTGGCAAGCTGACTAAATTAGATACTGTTTTGCGCCACTTGGATCGCGTGGAAATTTATCGCCCCCTGATTGCAGACCCTAAAGAGGTGCGCAAACAACGCGCTGCTGATGGCAAAATAATGAAAAAAGGCGGTGGAGATTTGCCGGCATAAGACAATGGCAGGACAGTTTATTTGCTACAAAAGCGATACGCTCTCGCTAACTCACTCATAACTCTGTATAATTTCGTTTTGGATATAAGGATTTACGCATGCGTTTATTGCAACAAGCTCTCACTTTTGACGATGTTTTATTAGTGCCAGCCTACTCCAATGTGCTGCCACGTGAGGTGTCTCTCGCGACACAACTCTCCCGCAACATCCAACTTAACATTCCGCTTTTATCCGCCGCGATGGATACCGTCACTGAAGCGCCACTTGCGATTGCACTGGCACAAGAAGGTGGCTTAGGCTTTATTCACAAAAACATGACTGCCATGAAGCAGGCTGCCCATGTTGCGCGCGTTAAGCGTTTTGAATCCGGCGTCGTCAACGATCCCATCACCATTCAAAGTCACATGACGGTACGCGATGTACTCGAGCTTAACCGCACACACAAAATTTCTGGCATTCCAGTTGTGGATAACGGCAAAATTGTTGGCATTGTCACCAACCGTGACTTGCGTTTTGAAACCAATCTGGATCAGCCGATTAAAAACATCATGACACCTAGAGATAGGTTGGTGACTGTTAAAGAAGGTGCAGCGAAAGAAGATGTCATTCGCCTATTGCACCAATACCGCTTGGAACGCGTTTTGGTGATTGATGACTCGGATACGCTAAAAGGCTTGATCACCGTTAAAGATATCCAAAAATCCACTGACCACCCTTATGCCTGCAAAGATGCACAAGGCAGACTACGTGTTGGCGCAGCCGTTGGTGTGGGTGAAGGCACAGAAGAGCGCGTTGCCGCTTTGGCTGAAGCGGGTGTTGATGTCATTGTGGTGGATACCGCACATGGTCACTCACAAGGCGTGTTAGATCGCGTTAAATGGGTTAAAAAACATTTTCCGCAAATTGATGTTATTGGCGGCAACATTGCCACGGCTGGTGCTGCGTTAGCGCTAGTGGATGCAGGTGCCGACGGCGTAAAAGTAGGTATCGGGCCAGGCTCAATTTGCACAACACGTATCGTTGCCGGTGTTGGTGTGCCACAAATTAGCGCAATTTCAAATGTTGAAGAAGCTTTAAGAGGCACCGGCGTGCCATTTATTGCTGATGGTGGCATTCGCTATTCAGGCGATATCTCTAAAGCTATCGCAGCGGGCGCGCACAGTGTGATGCTGGGCGGTATGTTTGCAGGGACAGAAGAAGCGCCTGGCGAAATCGAGTTATTTCAAGGGCGCTCATATAAATCTTATCGTGGCATGGGTTCAATCGGCGCGATGCAAAAAGGCTCCAGCGACCGCTACTTCCAGGATAACAACGGCAATGCAGATAAATTGGTACCTGAAGGCATTGAAGGCCGCGTACCGTACAAAGGTAGCGTATTGGCAGTGATTCACCAGCTTATGGGCGGAGTACGTGCTTCTATGGGCTACGCTGGCTGCGCTACGATTGAAGAAATGCGTGAAAAAGCCGAATTTGTACAAATCACCAGTGCCGGCATGCGTGAATCGCACGTGCATGATGTGCAAATCACCAAAGAAGCACCCAACTATCGCGTAGACTAAACCCCTTCACCACAAAGACACAGCGCCCCCGCGCCTTTGTGGTGAGTTTTTGTTTCTAGAAGCCCTATGACCACCCACTCAAAAATACTTATTTTGGATTTTGGCTCCCAAGTCACCCAGCTCATCGCACGCCGTGTGCGCGAAGCGCATGTTTATTGCGAAATTCATTCATGTGAAGTGTCAGACGACTTCGTGCGTAACTTTGGTGCAGATGGCATCATTCTTTCAGGTAGCCATGCCAGCGTGTACGAAGAAGAAACGGACATTGCGCCGCAAGCTGTATTTGAGCTAGGCATTCCTGTTTTAGGAATTTGTTATGGCATGCAAACCATGGCGCAGCAACTTGGCGGCAAAGTAGAAGCTGGTCATAAGCGTGAGTTTGGCTATGCAGCCGTACGCGCGCACGGTCACTCTGCCCTGTTCCGCGATATTCAAGACAGCACTAATGCTGAAGGTCACGGTTTGCTTGATGTGTGGATGAGCCACGGCGACAAAGTAACAGCACTGCCACCGGGCTTTAAAATCATTGCAAGTAACGAAACTACGCCGATTGCGGCGATGGCAGACGAGGCGCGTAAATTCTATGCGGTGCAGTTCCATCCGGAAGTGACGCACACCAAACAAGGTCAAGCCATGCTTAACCGCTTTGTACTGGAAATTTGTGGCGCAAAACCTGACTGGATCATGAAAGACCATATTGCCGAGGCCGTTGAGAAAATCCGTGCGCAAGTAGGTAATGAAGAAGTGATTCTGGGTTTATCAGGCGGTGTAGACTCCAGCGTTGCGGCAGCACTTATTCACCGCGCCATTGGCGACCAGCTCACTTGCGTATTTGTTGACCACGGCCTTTTGCGCCTAAATGAAGGCGACATGGTCATGGATATGTTCGCAGGGCGCTTGCATGTAAAAGTCATTCGCGTAGATGCCACCGATCAATTTATGGGGCATTTGGCAGGCGTGAGTGACCCGGAAGCCAAACGCAAAATCATTGGCCGTGAATTTGTAGAAGTGTTTAAGGCAGAAGCTGCCAAGCTCAAAGCGGGCGATGCTGGACACAAAGGTGCAACTTTCCTGGCTCAAGGCACTATCTATCCTGATGTGATTGAATCAGGTGGCGCCAAATCTAAAAAAGCCGTCACCATTAAAAGTCACCACAACGTGGGTGGATTACCTGAACAGTTAGGTCTGAAGCTTCTAGAACCTTTACGCGATTTATTTAAAGATGAAGTGCGCGAACTTGGCGTGGCGCTTGGCCTGCCCGCTGACATGGTCTATCGCCACCCGTTCCCTGGTCCAGGCTTGGGCGTTCGCATTCTGGGTGAAGTTAAACAAGATTTTGCCGATTTATTACGCCGCGCCGATGCTATTTTTATTGAAGAATTACGCAACACCATAGATGAAACAACCGGCAAAAGCTGGTATGACCTGACCAGTCAGGCGTTTACCGTATTTTTACCCGTAAAATCCGTTGGCGTGATGGGCGATGGTCGCACCTATGATTACGTGGTGGCATTGCGTGCAGTGGTCACCAGCGACTTCATGACCGCACATTGGGCAGAACTGCCATACGCGCTTTTAGGGCGTGTATCTAATCGTATTATCAATGAAGTACGCGGCATTAACCGTGTGGTCTATGACGTTTCCGGCAAACCGCCAGCCACCATCGAATGGGAGTAGTATTTTAGACTTAAGTTATTGATTTTGTTAGTTATTTTAGTTACACAATAATTTCACACTGTTTTTAAGTAGTTAATTTTTATAGATTTTGAAATTACAGTTACACAGATAGTTACACTTTTTGTCAGCTATTGTTAACCGTTGTAATTTTGAAAGATTATGGCACTCAAAAAACAACTTTTTAGAGACAATGAAACGCCAATATTTGACGACGCGATTATCTATAAACGCGGTGATTGCGCTATTACGAATTTTCTGTAAACCCTAACTCCTTTAGACTCATTTC
>CAMBZE010000066.1 GCA_945872425.1 Methylotenera oryzisoli
TTTCGTTTCCCAGTTGTCATCATCGACGAAGACTTTCGCTCTGAAAACTCATCAGGCTTGGGTATCCGCGTACTTGCCAAAGCCATTGAAGCTGAAGGTACTGAAGTATTGGGAGTCACCAGTTACGGTGATTTAACTTCATTTGCACAACAGCAAAGCCGTGCGTCAGCCTTTATTCTTTCCATTGACGATGAAGAATTCATCGAAGAAAAACCTGAGGCCATTGAACAGTTGCGCCGGTTTGTAACAGAAATTCGCTATCGCAATGAAGAAATTCCGATTTTCTTACATGGCGAAACCCGCACTTCACGTCACATTCCTAATGATGTGTTACGTGAACTGCACGGATTCATTCACATGAATGAAGACACTCCGGAGTTTGTGGCACGCTTGATTATTCGTGAGGCTAAAGCTTATCTGGATAGCCTGCCACCGCCTTTCTTTAAAGCACTCACCCACTATGCAGCTGATGGCTCCTACTCGTGGCATTGCCCAGGTCACTCTGGCGGCGTGGCTTTCCTGAAGTCTCCTGTTGGGCAAATGTTTCATCAATTCTTTGGTGAAAACATGCTGCGCGCAGACGTGTGTAATGCGGTAGATGAACTTGGACAATTACTTGACCACACTGGCCCTGTCGCGGCCTCTGAGCGCAATGCGGCGCGCATCTATAATTGCGACCATTTGTATTTTGTGACTAACGGCACATCAACTTCAAATAAAATCGTGTGGAACAGCACCGTAGCACCGGGTGATATTGTGGTCGTTGATCGTAACTGTCATAAATCTGTGTTGCATTCCATCATCATGACGGGTGCAATCCCGGTGTTTTTGATGCCAACACGTAATCACTTTGGCATTATTGGCCCTATTCCAAAAAGCGAATTCGCTTGGGAAAACATTCAAAAGAAAATTGCACGCAACCCATTCGCTACTGACAAAAATGCGAAACCACGCGTACTCACCATTACCCAATCCACCTATGATGGCGTGCTGTACAACGTGGAAGAAATTAAAGAAATGCTCGATGGCAAAATTGATACGCTGCATTTTGATGAGGCCTGGTTACCCCATGCCACTTTCCATGATTTTTACGGTGATTACCATGCCATAGGCGCAGACCGTCCACGCTGTAAAGAAAGCATGGTGTTTTCCACACAATCTACGCATAAATTACTTGCGGGCTTAAGCCAGGCTTCGCAAATTTTGGTACAAAATGCTGAAGAAATTCAGCTGGACCGTGATGTATTCAACGAAGCCTACTTGATGCATACCTCAACCAGTCCGCAATATTCGATCATTGCCAGTTGCGATGTAGCCGCAGCCATGATGGAAGCGCCTGGTGGCACCGCATTAGTAGAAGAATCCATTATGGAGGCATTGGATTTCCGCCGTGCCATGCGCAAAGTGGACGAAGAATGGGGTGCTGACTGGTGGTTCAAGGTTTGGGGACCTAATGACCTTTCAGAAGAAGGCATTGAAGAGCGTGAAGCTTGGATGCTAAAAGCCAATGAAAGCTGGCACGGCTTTGGCAATCTGGCTGAAGGTTTTAATATGCTGGACCCGATTAAAGCCACCATCATCACACCGGGACTGGATATTCATGGCGACTTCTCTGAAGAATTTGGTATTCCTGCAGCAATTGTGACTAAATATCTGGCTGAGCATGGCGTGATTGTTGAAAAAACCGGCTTGTATTCATTTTTCATCATGTTCACCATCGGCATTACCAAAGGCCGATGGAATACCATGGTAGCTGCATTACAGCAATTTAAGGATGATTACGACAAAAACCAGCCTTTGTGGAAAGTGTTACCAGAGTTTGTGCAAAAACATCCACGCTATGAGCGCATGGGCTTACGTGAGTTATGCACACAAATTCACGAAGTATACAAAGCCAACGATGTTGCTCGTCTAACCACTGAAATGTATCTATCAGACATGGTGCCTGCAATGAAACCTACCGATGCGTTTGCTAAAATGGCGCACCGCAAGATAGACCGCGTAGCCATTGATGAGCTTGAAGGACGTATCACTGCTGTGTTACTGACACCGTACCCGCCAGGCATCCCATTACTGATTCCGGGTGAGCAGTTCAATAAAATTATCGTGAGCTATTTGAAATTTGCACGTGAGTTTAACGAGCGCTTCCCAGGATTTGAAACTGATGTGCACGGCTTAGTGAAACAAGTGGAAGATGGTAAAGCGATTTACTATGTAGACTGCGTGGAACAATAGTTACAAATATTTAAATCAATTATGTTACTTACGCAGGTAAGTAACATAGCTAAAATCCAACCCTTGCGCTGAAGTATGCACTTCACGCGAGGTTTCTTGCCACTGATTCATATCCACAGTGGGGAAAAATGCATCCCCAGCAACCTTCAGCTCAATCTCCGTAAGATATAACTTATTCGCAAGTTGAAGCCCGTCCTGATAAAGCTCGGCACCACCAATCAAAAATGCTTCGTTATCGTGTTGGCACATGGCAACAGCCGCCTCTAATGAACTGGCAACCAGCGCGCCTTCTACTTTGTAATTTGCATTACGCGTCACAATCACTGTGATGCGGCCAGGCAACAAGCGTCCGAGCGACTCATAAGTTTTACGCCCCATAATAATATGATGGCCGGTAGTCAATGCCCGAAAACGCTTTAAGTCTTCAGGCAAATGCCAAGGCAAAGTGTTGTTATGCCCGATAACGCTATTTTTGGCGACCGCTACAATGACAGAAAGATTCTGCATCATACCGCCACTACCGCTTTAATCGCGGGGTATGGGTCGTAATTCTCTAATGTAAAGTCTTCAAACTTGAATCCAAAAATATCTTTAACCTCAAGATTGATATGCATGGTTGGCAATGCGCGTGGTGTACGTACCAACTGCTCATTTACCTGGTCCAGATGATTAGAATAAATGTGCGCATCACCTAGCGTATGTACAAAATCACCTAATCTCAAATTGCAGACCTGCGCCACCATCATCGTCAGCAAGGCATAAGAGGCAATATTGAAAGGCACACCCAAAAATATATCTGCACTACGCTGATAAAGTTGGCATGATAACTTTGACCTTTGATCCGCTTCATCCGGCAAAGCAGGCGCCACATAAAACTGAAAAAACGCATGGCAAGGCGGCAGCTTCATTTGATCGACATCCGCCACATTCCAAGCCGAAACAATCAAACGGCGCGAATCAGGATTGTTTTTGATTGCATTGACAACTTGCGTAATCTGGTCGATATGCGTGCCATCAGGCTTTGGCCAATTACGCCACTGATAGCCATATACCGGGCCCAGATTGCCATTTTCATCCGCCCATTCATCCCAAATACGCACACCATTTTCTTTGAGATACGCAATGTTCGTGCTGCCCTGTAAAAACCAAAGCAACTCATGAATAATCGACTTTAAATGTACTTTTTTAGTCGTCAGCAGCGGAAAGCCATCCGCCAGATTAAAACGCATTTGGTAGCCAAATACAGAAAGCGTACCGGTGCCGGTGCGGTCTTCCTTTTTATTGCCATGTTCAAGCACGTGGCGCACTAAGTCGGTGTATTGTTTCATCAACTATATCTCACAATAAAATCTTTTATCGCGGCTGAATCAGCTACCATCACCGTAAATTTTTGTGGCAAAGCCTCAATCCCATTCAGCACTGCCGGACGCTCAGGCGCATGCCCTAAAGCCTCAACGATGGCATCCTCAAACTTGGCTGGCAATGCCGTTTCTAACACCACCATCGGCGTTTTATTATCAAAATAGGCCAAGGCAACTTTGAGACCATCTGCGGTGTGGGTGTCGATTACCACCCCATACTTCTCTTTAGTTGCACGTATGGTTTGCATACGGTCAGCATGGTTACTACTACCGGAGACAAAGCCGTAATCAGCGATTTTCGCAAAATAACCGTCTGCATTTAAATCGAAACTCTCGCCACTATCAACCTTACCCCAGAGCGCGCGTGTTTTGTCACTATCACGACCTACCAAATCAAATACAAAACGCTCAAAATTTGAGGCTTTGCTGATATCCATCGACGGGCTAGACGTATGATAGGTTTTAACTGAACCACGCGGACTGTAAACACCGGTTTTAAAGAACTCATCCAGCACGTCGTTTTCGTTGGTCGCAACCACGAGTTTATCTATCGGCAAACCCATCATGCGCGCGATGTGACCGGCGCATACATTACCGAAATTACCTGACGGTACAGAAAAGCTCACTTTTTGTGCATTATTTTGTGTGACGGCAAAGTAGCCTTTGAAGTAATACACAACCTGCGCAACGATACGTCCCCAGTTAATGGAGTTTACTGCACCGATTTTGTACTGCGCCTTAAATGCGGCATCATTTGAAACGGCTTTTACCATGTCTTGGCAATCATCAAACACGCCGTTTACTGCAATGTTATAGATGTTTTCATCTTGCAGACTAAACATTTGCGCTGTTTGAAAGCGGCTCATTTTTTTATGTGGTGACAGCATAAATACACGAATGCCTTTTTTGCCGCGCAGCGCATATTCTGCGGCTGAGCCGGTATCGCCGGAAGTTGCACCTAAAATATTGGTGATCTTGCCTTCTTTAGTCAGCACGTATTCAAACAGATTGCCCAGCAATTGCATCGCCATGTCTTTAAAAGCAAGCGTAGGGCCATTAGAAAGGCTTAACAAATATAAGTTATCTTCCAACTTAACTGTTGGCGTAATGTCTGCAGCATTTTGCCCAGCACGGGTAAAAGCATACACATCAGCACGATAAGTTTTATCAATAATTGCTTTTAAATCATTGGCTGGAATATCATCTATAAAACGCGACAGAATCGCAAAAGCCAGATCCGCGTAAGATAACCCACGCATCGCGGATAAATCAGCATCCGTGAATTGTGGATAGCTTTCTGGCAGGTACAAACCGCCATCAGGCGCTAAGCCGCCGAGTAAAATCTGACTAAA
>CAMBZE010000067.1 GCA_945872425.1 Methylotenera oryzisoli
GGTGCAGAAGTATATTTTGTTGAAAATCACGATTTGCCGATTGTCGATGTTAGCGTCAACTTTGCAGCGGGTAGCGCACGTGATGTGGCAGAAAAGTCCGGGGTGGCCAGTGTTACAAGGTATTTGATGACACTGGGCGCTGCTGGCATGAGTGATGAAATGATTGCCAATAAAATGGCGGATGTTGGCGCGATTTTAGGTGGCGAATTTGACGCAGATCGCGCGGCATTCAAATTACGCACTTTGAGTAGTGAGCGCGAAAAAACACAAGCCCTCGATGTTTTTACTCAGATTTTGCAAAAGCCGGATTTTCCTGAGGCAGTATTAACGCGTGAAAAAGCGCGTATTATTTCAGGCTTGCAAGAATCAGCAACGCAGCCTGAAAGTATTGCTAATAAAGCCTTTATGCAAGCACTGTACCCTGGGCATCCATATCGATTAGATGAAAGTGGTGAGGTGGACGCGGTAGGTAAAATCAAGCGCGAAGACCTGCAAAATTTTTACAATCAATTTTATGCTGCAAAAGGTGCCGTGGTTGCCATTATGGGTGATTTAACGCGCGAGCAAGCCAATAACATCGCTGAAAATGTTACCAACGGTTTGCCTGAAGTTGGGCGCGTGATGTCAACCCCAGCGGTCACTTTGCCCACTCAGGCCAATGTACAACGTATAGCGCACCCTGCGTCGCAGTCGCATATTCTATTGGGCGCCCCGGGTATCAAGCGTGGAGACCCTGATTTATTCCCTCTTTATGTTGGTAACTACATATTGGGCGGTGGTGGCTTTGTTTCCCGTTTAACAGAAGAAGTGCGCGAGAAACGCGGTTTGGTTTACAGTGTGTACAGTTACTTTATGCCGATGGCGGAATTGGGGCCATTTCAAATTGGCTTGCAAACCAAAAAGGACCAGGCTGAAGATGCGCTGAAATTAGTACAACAAACGTTGGATAATTTTCTTAAAAATGGTGTAACCGATGCGGAGCTTAAAGCTGCTAAAGCGAACATTATTGGTGGTTTTCCAATGCGGATTGATAGTAATAGCAAGATTTTGGATTACTTGGCGATGATTGGTTTTTATAAATTGCCGCTGAATTATCTGGATGAATACAATAAAAATGTAGAAAAAGTGACTGTGGCTCAAATTAAAGAGGCGTTTAACCGTCGCCTGAAACCTGAAAATTTCGTGACGGTGATTGTAGGCGACCCTAACGCCAAGTAGTTGTTTTCAAAAGAGCAGTTTCACTGATGAGTACTCAACAAATATGGCGGAAAAAAAACTAAATACCGTACGCATTAACGCAGGAGAGTGGCGTAGCCGACTTATCAAGTTTCCGGATGCTGAAGGTCTGCGCCCAACGCCGGAGCGCGTACGTCAAACGATATTTAACTGGTTAGGGCAGGATTTAACCGGGTTAAATTGCCTGGATTTGTTTGCAGGCACGGGCGTGATGGGTTTTGAGGCTTTATCACGCAATGCCAAAACTGCTGTCATGGTAGAGAAAGCGCCAGCAGTTTATAAAGCGATGCTAGAAAACAAAATCACACTTAAAGCCGCAAATGCACAGGTGTTCAATATAGATGCCTTGAGTTTTCTGGATAAGAACCAGCAATTGTTTGATGTTATTTTTCTTGATCCGCCTTACGGTCAGGGTTGGTTGGATAAAGTGCTTCACTTGCTGCCAGCGCATTTAGGCCAGCAAGGCGTAGTCTATGTGGAAGCTGAATATGCCTTAACGGACAACCCCGTCTGGCAAGTATTCAAATACAGTAAAGCAGGTAATGTTTTTTATCATCTGCTAAAATTGCGATATGACTGATATTAAAAAACGTATTGCGGTTTACCCTGGCACTTTTGACCCCATTACCTTGGGGCATGAAGACCTTGTGCATCGTGCAGCTCATCTGTTTGATGAGGTTATCGTTGCGGTCGCGGGCAGCACGAATAAAAACACTTTGTTTGATTTGCAAGAGCGGGTGCAACTTGCTCGCAATGCATTTGCGGTTCACAGTAACGTGAAAGTGGTGGGCTTTAATGGCCTGCTTATGCAGTTTGTGCAAGATCAACATGCGCAGGTGGTGGTGCGCGGTCTTCGCGCTGCTTCTGATTTTGAATATGAATTTCAACTCGCCGGCATGAACCGTAAGCTTTACCCTAAGCTCGAAACCTTGTTTTTAACGCCGTCCGAACAGTATATGTTCGTTTCATCGAGCCTAGTGCGTGAGGTGGCAAAACTAGGTGGAGATGTTAACCAGTTTGTTTCTGCTGCAGTAGTTGATGCGATTAAAAATAAATTAAAAACAGAAGCGAGTCTGTAGATTATGAGTGCCTTTAAAATTCATGGTTGGGGATACAGTGCGAGGCGCACGGAACACAGAAGCCGAGATAGTATGGGTTATACAGCGAGGTTGCGAGTACCGCGCAACGAAGCAATGTACCCTAAACATGAGTTTTTAGAGGTGCTCATATGGCATTGATGATTACCGATGAATGCATCAATTGCGACGTGTGCGAACCAGCATGTCCCAATACCGCTATTTATCAGGGTGAAGAGATTTATGAAATCAACCCGGATTTATGCACGGAATGTGTAGGGCATTACGATAAACCGCAATGCCAACAAGTTTGCCCGATTGATTGCATTCCATTTAACCCGGATGTGGTTGAAACCAAAGAGCAATTGCTGAAAAAGTATTATCAATTAACGGCAAAAAAATAGTCGCATGACTTGGTTTTTATACTTGCTGGAATGCAATAATGGCGCTTACTATGCGGGGATTACCAATGATTTGGAGTCGAGATTCTCTGTTCACCTGTCTGGCAAAGGTGGGCGATATACCCGCGCCAACCCGCCAGTTAAAATTGTCGCTTCAAAATCATACCCAGACCGCTCCACAGCCAGCATAGCTGAGGCGAAGTTAAAGCAATTGCCCAGACACAAAAAGCTTGCTTTCTTTAATGCGTTGATGACTTAACCAAAAAAGTCTTTGGCTTTATCTACCCAGCTTTTGTTTTTTGGGCTGTGTTTGCCGGCGTCGGCCTGTGTGCTTTCTTCAAACTCACGTAGCAGTTCTTTCTGGCGTGTTGTCAGTTTCACTGGCGTTTCCACCACTGCATGTACCATTAAGTCGCCATACTCGCTTGAGCGTAGCGGCTTGATACCTTTGCCGCGCAATCTGAATACGCCGCCAGTTTGCGTCTCTGCCGGGATTTTCATCTTGGCTGAGCCATCCAGTGTTGGCACTTCGATTTCCCCACCCAATGCTGCGGTGCTAAAGCTGATAGGCATTTCGCAATGCAGATTGCCGCCATCACGCTGAAATATCTCATGCTGTTTCAGGTGAATGACTACATACAAATCGCCGGTTGGGCCGCCGTTCACGCCAGCTTCACCTTCACCGCTTAGGCGGATTCTGTCACCTTCATCCACCCCTGCCGGGATTTTAACGGATAACGTTTTATTTTGCTTAACGCGGCCGGCACCATAACAACTGCCGCATTTGTCTTCATCTTTAATTATTTTGCCTGTGCCATGGCATTTAGGACAAGTTTGCTGCACCGAAAAGAAGCCTTGCTGCATACGCACTTGCCCATGACCACCGCAAGTGGTGCAAGTAACAGGGGATTTTCCAGATTTTGCACCAGTGCCTTTGCATGGTTCGCATTTAGCTTGTACTGGAATGCGGATTTTGGGTTCTGCACCTTTGGCTGCGTCTTCTAATGATATTTCCATGTTATAGCGCAAGTCTGCCCCACGATACACATTGCTGCGTTGGCCGCGAGCGCCGCCACCAAAGATGTCACCGAAAATATCACCAAATGCATCACCAAACCCTGCGCCACCAAAGCCGCCAGCACCGGCACCCATGCTTGGGTCTACGCCAGCGTGACCGTATTGGTCATAAGCCGCCCGTTTTTGGTCATCAGAAAGCATTTCATAGGCTTCTTTCGCCTCTTTGAATTGGTCTTCAGATTTTGGATTGTCCGGATTGCGGTCAGGGTGATGCTTCATCGCCAGTTTGCGATAAGCTTTTTTAATGTCTTCTTCAGAGGCGTCTTTATTGACGCCTAGAATTTCGTAATAATCTCTTTTGGTAGCCATAATAAGGGGTCTAGGGGTTAGGATTTAGGGGCTAGGAAATTCAAAGGAAAAAAGCTGGGTCAGGTTTCCCTAATCCCCAGCCCCTAACCTCTAGTCCCTAAATTAGTCTTTCTTCACTTCTTCAAACTCTGCGTCCACGACATCGCCATCCACAGTTTTTTCACCTTCCGAGCTTGGTTGAGCGCTTTGAGCATTTGCTTGCGCTTGCTGCTCTGCGTAAACTTTTTCACCTAGTTTCTGTGAAGCTGTTGTCAATGCTTCTGTTTTTGCTTCAATCGTCGCTTTGTCGTCTGATTTCAACGCTTCTTCCACCTCTTTGATAGCAGTTTCAATCGCCTCTTTTTCAGCGGCATCTAACTTATCACCATGCTCGCCCAGTGATTTTTTCACTGAGTGCACCATGCCATCCGCTGCGTTACGCGCATCAACAAGTTCGCGTAACTTGCGGTCTTCATCGGCGTATTTGATCGCATCTTCTTCCATCTTCTTGATTTCTTCTTCAGAAAGACCGGAGTTCGCCTTGATGGTGATCTTGTTTTCTTTGCCGGTGGCTTTGTCTTTTGCCGAAACATGCAGAATGCCGTTAGCATCAATATCAAAAGTCACTTCAATTTGCGGCATGCCACGTGGTGCCGGTGGAATGTCGCTCAAGTTGAACTGGCCGAGTGATTTATTGGCAGAGGCCATTTCACGCTCACCTTGCAATACTTGAATTGTCACCGCATTTTGGTTGTCATCGGCGGTTGAAAACACTTGTGATGCTTTGGTAGGAATCGTGGTGTTTTTCTTGATGAGTTTAGTCAT
>CAMBZE010000068.1 GCA_945872425.1 Methylotenera oryzisoli
CGTCAACCAAGGCGCACGCGTTTACAACAACCCGGCGGCCATTCGCGATTGGAATGAAAAGCTATCCGTCACGCGCTTTCCGCAATTTGCACCTGAGTTTTTAATCACTGCCAATAACCGATTAATCCGAGATTTTTTGCATACGCATCAAGATATTATCGTAAAACCACTGGATGGCATGGGCGGTAGCAGTATCTTCAGGCTGACGTTGAGCGACCCGAATATCAGCGTGGTACTGGAAACCATCACCCAGTTTGGCACGCGCACCATTATGATTCAACGCTATCTGCCAGCTATTTTGCAAGGTGATAAACGCATTATTGTAATTGATGGTGAACCGCTACCTTACGCACTCGCACGTATCCCGCAAGCTGGCGAAACACGGGGCAACCTAGCGGCTGGCGGCACCGGCGTTGCTCAGAAACTTAACGACCGTGACCGCGAAATTGCCATGACCGTTGGTAGAATACTTAAGCAGGAAGGCTTATTTCTGGTAGGTCTTGATGTGATTGGTGAGCATCTTACTGAAATCAACGTCACCAGCCCCACTGGCATGGTGGAAATTGCGGCGCAGACCCAAAATGCCATCAACCCGTGCAACCCTGCAAGCATTTTCATGGATGCGCTGGCACTACACTGCGTTAGAACGCCATCACGCCCAATAAATGCGTAAAAGGTTTTCTACTTTATTACTGCTGGCTGTTTTCGGCATTGCCATTTTCGGGCTGAACGCCTACAACAAAGAACCACTGTACCACAGCCAAAGTTACATATTTGGCACACTGGTGGATATCAGTATTTACGGTGAAACTGACGACCGCGCCAGATTACTGAGCAATCAGGTTTTGCAGGATTTTCAACATTTGCACAAGCAACTACACGCGTGGAAACCAATCACCAACAATCAACCCAGCGAGTTAGGTAAGCTTAATCTTGCTTTTTCACAAAGCAAAAAACCGGTGAAGGTTAGCCCGCTACTTGCCAGCATGCTGGCTGATGCCACTGCTTTATCAGTCAAATCTCACGGCTTGTTCAACCCGGCCATTGGGCATTTAATCAGCGCATGGGGCTTTCAGCGTGACGAGTTCAGCGTGGTGTATATAGACAATGCAAGCATTCAGGCCTTAGTAAAAAGTAACCCCCGCATGACGGACATTACCATCGAAAACAATATCGTTTACAGCAACAACCCCGCTGTAAAGCTTGATTTGGGAGGCTATGCCAAAGGCTATGCATTGGATATGGCTGCCGATTATTTACACCAACAGCAAGTTAAAAATGCACTCATCAACATCGGCGGCAACATCATTGCCATCGGCCAGCATGGCGACAAACCTTGGCGTGTAGGCATACAGCATCCACGCCAGCCCACAGCGATAGCCACGCTTGACTTGCCCGATGGCTGGGCAATTGGTACCTCCGGCGATTATCAGCGCTACTTTATGCGAAACGGCAAACGCTACTGCCATATTATCGACCCGCGCAGCGGTTACCCGGTGCAGCACACGCAAGCCGTCACCGTGCTTATTCCGCCACAAGCGCCCACCGACCCTCAGGCAGGCGTGCTCTCTGATGTTGCATCAAAACCCATTTTCATTGAAACTGCTGAAAATAAATCCAAAGTAGCCGCCATGCTAGGCATTAAAAACTTAATGGTCATTGACCAAGAATCCAATATTTTTGTGACCAGAGACCTGGCGCAGAAACTACATTGGGGTGATAAAAATGTTAAATTTGCTACGCTCCCCTAAACCTCTGATCCAACATCTGCTTATTGGTGACCGGATACTTATCATTAGCAGCATTTTAGTCATCCTATATTTATTCCACACCTTATGGTCCAACGAGCAGGCGGCTAAAGTGCAAATCAGGCTAGGGGATACAGTTTATGCAACTTACAGTCTCAATCAACAACGTGATATCCCTGTACACGGAACCATGGGTACCGCCGTTATCCATATCGCGCAGGGTAAAGCGCGATTTGCTAAATCGCCCTGCCGGAATCAATACTGTGTGCATCAAGGCTGGCTAACACATGCGGGACAAGCGGCCATTTGCCTGCCCAATCAAATCAGTTTGGAACTGATTGGCGATAGCAAACCTTACGACTCACTTAACTATTAGTTGTCACCACTTTGAAAACCACACACATTCAAACCACAACCGACGACCACCGCATTGCAAAACTTGCCGCATTCGCAATCGTCCTGCATATGGTTGAGGCCGTATTCCCGTCACCATTACCTGGGGTTAAACCAGGGATTGCCAACATCGTCACTTTGTACGTTTTGCTTCAATATGGCTTTGCGACCGCGGCATGGGTAAGTATTTTGCGTGTATTCGCCAGTGGCTTGCTGCTGGGGCAGTTTTTATCCCCCACCTTCATACTCAGTTTAAGCGGTGCGCTATTGAGTCTGGGCGTATTATGGCTGGCCATGCGCTTACCCAAACAATACTTTAGTGCCATCAGCCTAAGTATTTTAGCCGCATTTGCCCACATTGCAGGTCAGCTGCTGGTGGTACGGCTGTGGCTCATTCCTCATGCCAGCGTTGCTTATTTAATCCCGATTTTTGCGGTAGCTGCCTTATTTTTTGGTTTAATCAACGGCCTCATCACCGCTAGGCTACTCTACAATAAAAAGCTGATAACTGAGCAAAATCAAGCTGTGACATCATCACCTTAGCATGCAAGCACATCGCAACATTAATAAAATGCTTAATGGTCTGAAAGTGCATTTCACGCAAAATAAGTTACTGCTGCTCGCTGTAATTATTTCTCTGCTATTGCATGGTTTCTTACTCGCGAAACTCTCGTTATTATTACCCGCGCTTGATGAAAAGCAACAAATCTTAGAGATGCGCTTAGTCAAATTACAGCCTGTACAAAAATCTGCACCTACTCCAATCAAACAAAAAGCACTTACTCCTGAGCCAACACCCCCGGCAGCGCAAGACAAAACTGTAGCAACACAACGAGCACCAGAACCAGAGACCGTTAACCCCGTTGTAGAGACTGCCGTTAATCAAAAAAACATACCAGCAATAACACAATCAATTACAGAAACGCCTTCTACTGAAATTACGGAATCTACTGTTACGGCCGAGCAAAATGACCTAGCAAAAGAGATAAAAGTTCCAGCTTATAAATATGTAGAAACTGAATTTGAAGTTCGTCGCGGTTCAGATGCCAGTGCAGCCGGAGTTGCGCGTATTGTTTTCACCCTGGCAGAAAACAACACTTATACGCTTGCTAGTGTCACAAAAGCCAAAGGCTTGGTATCGCTATTCTTCAGCAATCTAGAGCAAAAAAGTGAGGGGATGGTCATTGATGGCGGCCTAATGCCAAACTATTTCTCTTACCAATACGGAGATAATAAAAACAAGATGCAAAGTGCAAGCTTTGCTTGGTCAGATAGCGTCATCGTCATGCGAAGTGCTAAAGGTGAAAAAACAGAAACCCTACCTGTAGGAACGCAGGACTTTTTAAGCTTCATGTACCAATTTATGTTTTCACCGCCACTTGAAAACACGCAAATCACCATGTCCAACGGCAAATGGCTACGCACCTATATTTATAGTTTTACAGGTGAAGAGGTCATCACCACCAAAATTGGTGATCTCAACACAATTCATCTACTGAAACAAGGGGATGAAGAAGATAAAACCGAGTTATGGTTAGCAATAGATTACCAAAACTTGCCGGTTAAAATCCGCAAAACAGAAAAAAATGGTAGCGTCATTGAACAAACTGCAACAAAGATTTCTACAACCCCGCCATGAGTTTTGCTCAAAATCAACTTCATTCTTGACTTGCTACTTCTTGGCTTCCTCACGGAATAAACAGTTATTTGAGCCAGCAGAATCGAGCGTAAAGTGAACTATTGCAAAACAATGGTAGAATTCATTCATTGAGACACGGATAATTGTCTTATTCATAAAATTTTTCTATGCCAATATCACCAAAAAAAATCATGTTGTTATTACTGGTCAGTTACCTGCTAAGCGCATGCGGCACTAAGGGGCCGCTTTATATCCCTGAGCAACAATATCCTCAACCGACCCCAGCAAACAAATAAATTTGCTCTATTTTTAACCTTTTATTTTAAGTTATTACCGTGAAATCTTTTACGCTTAAAAACAACACGCTACACGCCGAAAATGTAGCGCTCAATCAAATTGCCAACACATTCGGCACACCTTGCTATATATATTCTAAATCCGCACTTACTCAAGCCTATCAGCGCTTTAGTGCCGGGTTTGATGGCACCAATCATCTCGTATGCTTTGCAGTTAAATCTAACCCCAGCCTTGCGATTTTGAATTTATTTGCCAAGTTAGGCGCCGGCTTTGATATTGTGTCAGGCGGTGAATTGGCCAGAGTTTTAGCCGCAGGCGGCGACCCGGCTAAAGTAGTGTTTTCTGGCGTGGGCAAAACCGCAGATGAAATGCGCGCTGCGCTTGAAGCCGGCATTTTTTGCTTTAATGTGGAGTCTGCCAGCGAGTTGGTACGTTTAAATGATGTAGCAGGCTATATGGGCAAAGTGGCGCCAGTTTCTTTACGCGTAAACCCGAATGTAGATGCCAAAACCCATCCTTACATTTCTACAGGCTTAAAAAATAATAAATTTGGCGTGGCATACGAGGATGCACTGGATATTTATATTCAAGCCGCTGATATGCCTAACATTGCAGTGCATGGTGTG
>CAMBZE010000069.1 GCA_945872425.1 Methylotenera oryzisoli
TGCATGTTTTCCTTTAGCGCGCGCCGACTCATTTCAAAAATGGCTTGCAGCTGCACGTATTTGCTTGGGCCCATGCCACGCACTTGCGACAATTCAGCTTGGCTTGCGGAAAAAATCCCGGTCAAACTGCCAAAGTGTTGCAATAAATCCCGACCTAAATCCACCGCACTTTTGCCGCTCACGCCTACCCTTAAAAACACCGCAAGCAATTCGGCATCCGACAGCGCGCTGACCCCTTGCGCCAATAATTTTTCACGCGGACGTTCTGCCAGAGGCCAATCGGTAATTGCCATGATTTTGTCCTTTTTGCTGTGTCGGCTTAGGGATTCATGCTTTAGCGACGATTTTCGTATTAAAATGAACGCATTAGCGAGATAGTAAACTTATTTTTCCACCCCTATGCAAAAAAATAATCCAATAAAAAACAAGTCTTTAGTGCTGGGCATCACCGGCGGCATCGCCGCTTATAAAGCGGCCGAATTGGTGCGCTTATTGGTTAAAGCCAACATCGATGTGCAAGTGGTGATGACGCAAGCCGCATGCCAATTCATTACGCCGGTGACCATGCAAGCGCTATCTGGCAGGCCGGTATACATAGACATGTGGGACAGCAGCATCAGCAATGGCATGCCGCATATTGAGCTGTCGCGTCAGGCTGACGCCATATTAGTCGCGCCAGCCAGTGCCGATTTTTTAGCTAAATTGGTGCAAGGCCGAGCCGACGATTTACTCTCCACTTTGTGTTTAGCTAGGGATTGCCCGCTGCTGGTTGCGCCGGCCATGAATAAGCAAATGTGGGAAAACCCAGCTACCCAACGCAACGTGGCACAACTGCAAGCCGACGGCATCAGCCTGCTCGGACCCGACAGTGGCGAGCAAGCCTGCGGTGAAATTGGCTTGGGTCGTATGCTAGAAGCCGAAGCCTTGCTCAGGTTAGTAAACGCACACTTTACCCCCAAACTATTGGCCGGCAAACGCGTGCTCATTACTGCTGGAGCGACCCTAGAAATGATAGACCCGGTGCGCGCCATCACCAATTTAAGCAGCGGAAAAATGGGCTACGCGATCGCCCAAGTAGCGGCGGACATGGGAGCCATCGTGACTTTAGTGAGTGGTGCCAGCGCACTGAATGCGCCCGATTCGGTTAACACCATTAAGGCTTCCAGTAGCGAAGCCATGTATAAGGCAGTGATGGGCCAAGTAGGCAATCAAGATATTTTTATCAGCGTGGCAGCAGTGGCCGACTACCGCCCCAGTGCGCCGCATGCGGAAAAAATAAAGAAGAGCAATGCCAGCTTAACGCTAGCACTCAGCCCCAATAAAGACATATTGGCTGAAGTCGCCAGCTTGCCTAAAGCACCATTCTGCGTGGGCTTTGCTGCCGAAACAGAAAATCTATTGGATCACGCTGAAGCCAAACGCCAGGCAAAAAAATTGCCACTCATGGTGGCCAATTTAGTCAGCGATGCAATGGGTGACGACGACAACACGGTGACGCTATTAGACAAAAATGGCGCGCATCCCTTAGAACGCGCGCCAAAAAGTGTGATTGCCAACTTGATGTTAAAGCATGTGGTGAGCATGCTTTAACTTCATCGACTATTTGAAGCTGTAGCTAGCGTTCAGCCCAATTAACCAATTACGATCACTGCCTGGCTCATAGTATTGCGAGCTGGCATCGTTAACCTTAACGGAGCCGATATACCTTTTATCGAACAAGTTTTCAACCCGAACAAATTCAGAAAAATTCCAATTTCGCACGTTTTGCGCAAACCCACCACGCCAACTGGCAACAGCATAACCCGGCGCAATGTCTGATTTTTTATCATCAATCGATACTGTTTTAGCAGCCCTCACCTCTAGCGCTGTTGAAAAGCCAGTGCTAGCTTGTTTCCAGCGAATTTCGCCATAAGCAGTTTGTTTGTAAGCCCCTGGAATAGCTTTACCTGCAGTTACCCAGGTGCCAGTTGTACAGGCAGACTGTGTTGATGCAGTTTGTCCAGAACAAAAGCCATCACTGTATTTTGCATCCAGGTAAGCATAGGCGGCGTAACCAGCAAAACCGTTACCAAAATCAGAATCCACTGTTAACTCAAATCCTTTTCGCTGCGTACCACCTGCATTTTGATAGGATGCCCGTCCATTGACGTTCTCCGCAACGACGATTTCATTTTGTGCGTCGGTTTTAAACAAGGCTAATGTAGCGCGCGTATTGCTACCAATAAATGCCTTGGTACCTATCTCATAGTTGTTACTAGTTGCTGGTTTAATATCAGTATTAAATCCGCCTGAACCATTTGGTAAATAAGCAACTTCAACGAGCGATGGCGTTTCAAAGCCTTTACCTGCATTAGCGTAAACATTCATCATGTCATTTAGCTTAAATAAGGCACCAACTACTGGCGTGGTTTTAGAAAAACTGGCGCTACCACTGCCGTCACCATTAATCAGAAATTTATCTACTGATTTTAGGTGGACATTATTATGGCGCATACCCGCCAGTAAATTTAATCTTGCTGTTGGCGACCAATCTACCTGAGCGTATTGATCAAAATTCCAGGCCGTATTGTCTTCATCTCGGCGCAGCATACCTTTCACGCCACAGGTTACTTGTGTGGCACAGGAGTAGGTTGCCAAAGTGTTGTTGTGTGAAAATGTTGTTCCTGCGTTCAATGTGAAGTTGTCGTAACCGGTACGCGCATCCGTCATGGTATCAAAGTTAGTGCCAACGGTAATGCTGTAAGGGGTATCAGCAATTGATCCTTTGTGCGTGTAACGCAAATCCGTACCCCAAAAGTCACGGGCAATTTGTACTACGCCACCAGCACTGCCATTTTCTATAGTAATTCCTAAAACAACATCCCCATAATAATATGCACTGGATGGCTTGATGGTCAGCCCCCTACCTATTGCTATTGCACTTGCTCCAGAACCAGATATTGATGTGTTAGCGCCCACAGATTGATACTGTAAATTATCCCTGACCCCACCATAAACCATTAAGCTGGCTGCGTTTTTATCATCAAAATCGTGCTCTAGTTTTGCGCCAACCTGACTTTGACTGCGTTCAACGCGGGTATTAAAAGTTTCGCTTTTAGTCACGGTTTGAGCAGGATTGCTGTAGAAAGCTCCTATATTCATCCCCTGCGGGTCTTGTGTTAGCGGTTGATTCATATAAGTTGCAAGCACCGTAAGTCGTGTGCCTTCATTTATCTGAAAACCTAGCTTTGCATTTAGCAAGTCTTTGCGAACAGCACTGTGATCACGGTAGCCGTCGCTTTCCAAATGCGAATAATCTATGTTGTAGTTAAAACCTTCTTTAGTCCCGCCAACTTTAATTGCTTCGCGGTAAGTCCCGTAACTACCAGCAGTGAATGAAGTATTGACCGTTGGATCTTTAGGGCCATCGGCAGTGAATATTTGCACTACGCCGCCGGATGAGTTGCCGTACAAGGCAGAAAATGGACCGCGCAATACCTCTATGCTTTTTGCTGATCCTAAATCAAACGTGCCTGCTTGGCCTTGTCCATCTGGCATAGTTAAAGGAATGCCATCACTATAAAGACGAATGCCGCGAACACCAAAAGCCGACCTAGCGCCAAAACCGCGAGTTGAAATTTGCACGTCCTGTGCATAATGACCACGAGCCAAAGCAACTACACCGGGCACACGCACTAAACTTTCGGCAATACTAATCTGCAATTGTCCTTCTTGTATTTGCTCGGCAGCAACGGAGTCTATAGACATAGGCAAATCAAAACTGTTTTGCTCAATACGTGTACCCGTTACCGCCACAGGTGCGGTAAGGCTGTCTGCAGCAAAAGCTGGCATTGCCAAGCCGGCTAATCCGACTAATGCTAATTGCACGGTTAATTTTTTATAGTTTAAATTTTGTTTCATATAGACCTCACTTAAGATGGCGCAGATTCTACTGGCTAAGCAATTAAAGCTCTATAGTGATTTTCATTAAAAATTAGTGTTTAATGCTAAGCTAAATTCAACCCCTATTTAATGATAGTTATTTTGAGAAGCTTATGAAAATTATTGTCGATTTAAAAATTCTTGATGACCGCTTACACCAACAAATGCCTAGCTACGCCACACCCGGTTCAGCGGGCTTGGATTTGCGCGCTTGCCTAGAGGCTCCGATTACCTTGCAACCGGGCGAGACCACGCTGATTCCCACTGGCATGGCCATTCATTTAGACAACATCTATTACGCGGCATTGATATTGCCGCGCTCAGGACTGGGCCATAAACACGGTATCGTGTTGGGCAATTTGGTCGGTTTAATCGATTCCGATTACCAAGGTCAATTAATGGTGTCATGCTGGAATCGTGGTCAGACGGCCTTTGAAATCAACCCCATGGAACGCATCGCGCAGCTGGTTATCGTGCCTGTGGTGCAGGCGGATTTCCATTTAGTTGGGGATTTTGATAGCAGCGAGCGTGGCGAAGGCGGTTTTGGTAGCACGGGTAAGCACTGATGCTTTAATGAAGCCTAAATATTATTGATAATTACCTTGAGATAATA
>CAMBZE010000070.1 GCA_945872425.1 Methylotenera oryzisoli
ATGCGATGCTGGATGCTGGAATCTATTTAGGCCCCTCTGCTTTTGAGGCAGGGTTTGTGTCAGCAGCACATACGGATGAAGACATTACATTGACTATCAATGCCGCAAGACGGGCGTTTAAGCTGTTGTTGAAGTTAAGGAAGCACTGATTAAATCAACATGAGCCACGTTGCGAATAAATTTGTGGTGATTGCGAGGCGTGCGACGCAGGTCGTAGTTATTCTACGAAGCCAAGGAGCGCACATACGTAAGCGCACAAATTTATCGCAACCCTGATGGGCACAGGGTTTGCGAGCGATCTGCTGTGTTAGTCTCCTCGTCAAGGGAATAACCATTAACCTCGTCGCCTGCCTAGCATCCCATCCCGCAAACCTCATGTGCGTGGTCATGAGGATTTAATCAGTGTTTCCTTAAAGCGGAGTTACTCGTATGTGGCCTGATAAAGGTCTCATGCTATGTGATTGATAACAGAGCCATTTAACGGTATCATTGAAGGTTCCGCTAAATGTTTTGTGATTAGATAATATGGCAACAGATTCAAGTAACAAAATTAGTTTTGAGAACGCACCCGTCGCGCAGAATCGCGCAGAGTCAGTTAACTCAGAAATTTATTCAGGCCAACCAGCAAAGCAGGGCTTATATAATCCTGCTAACGAGCGCGACGCTTGTGGCGTCGGCTTCGTGGCGCATATCAAGGGTAATAAGAGTCACGACATTGTGCAAAAAGGTCTGGAACTTTTGACCAACCTCACGCACCGTGGCGCTACCGGCTATGACCCAAAATTGGGCGATGGTGCTGGTTTGTTGATGCAAATGCCGGACGCATTTATGCGTAAAGAGGCAGCCAAACTCAACATCAGTTTGCCTGCTGCGGGGCAGTATGCCGTGGGTAATGTGTTTTTACCGCAGGCTGCAAAGAATCGCGCAGCATGTGAAGCCATATTCACCAAAATCATCGCGGAAGAAAACCAAACATTATTAGGCTGGCGTGATGTCCCAGTTGATAATAGCAATATCGCTCAAGCCGCTCGTGATGTTGAGCCGACCATGCGTCAGGTGTTCATTGCCAGTACGGTTGCAGACCAAAATATATTCGAGCGAAAATTATTTGTTATTCGCAAGCGTATCGAACACGCAGTGCGCGCACTTGAGCTACAAGATCCTAAGTTGAAAGACAAGGCAGCGTTTTATATGCCGTCATTATCTTCACGCACCATTGTCTATAAAGGCATGTTGCTGGCGAACGAGGTGGGTGTTTATTACAAAGATTTGAATGATGAAAGCATTGTTTCAGCTTTGGCGCTGGTGCATCAGCGCTTTTCAACCAACACTTTCCCGGCCTGGGATTTAGCACATCCATTCCGCATGATTGCGCATAATGGCGAAATTAACACGGTGCAAGGTAATGTGAACTGGATGGCAGCGCGCCATGAAGCCATGCGCTCAACCGTACTGGGCGAAGACCTGGAGAAGTTGTGGCCGCTCATTGCGGAAGGTCAGTCAGATTCAGCATGCTTTGATAACTGTTTGGAGTTGCTGGTTGCTGGCGGCTACAGTCTGCCCCACGCGATGATGATGTTAATCCCAGAAGCGTGGTCAGGCAATCCGTTGATGGATGAAGAACGCCGTGCATTCTATGAATACCATGCCGCGTTGATGGAGCCATGGGACGGCCCGGCAGCGGTGGCATTTACCGATGGCCGTATGATTGGCGCCACTTTGGACCGTAACGGCTTGCGTCCGGCACGTTATTTAGTGACGGATGATGACATTGTGATGATGGCATCTGAAATGGGTGTGCTGACCTTTCCGCAGGAAAAAATCGTTAAAAAATGGCGCTTGCAACCAGGCAAAATGTTGCTGATTGATATGGAGCAGGGCCGTATTATTGACGATGCTGAGGTAAAAAATGCACTCGCCACAGCAAAGCCCTATAAGCAATGGATTGAAAAATCACGTTACTTCCTGAGTGATATGCCAAAAGTAGAAGGTAGCCTAGAAATGGCGGCTGACCTGCTAGATACACAACAAGCATTTGGTTATACGCAAGAAGACATCAAGTTTGTGTTGCAGCCGATGGTGCAAAATGGCGAAGAAGGTTCAGGTTCAATGGGTAACGACGCGGCTTTGCCAGTGTTATCTGCTAAACCCAAAGTTTTGTACAACTACTTCAAGCAGTTATTTGCGCAAGTGACCAATCCGCCGATAGACCCGATTCGTGAAGAATTGGTCATGTCGTTGGTGACCTTTATTGGCCCTAAACCCAATCTGCTCGGTGTGGATGAAACCATACCGCCTATGCGCTTGGAAGCCAGCCAACCGGTATTATTATTGGATGAGTTAGAGCAGTTAAAAGCGATAGCAACACTCACACAAAACCAATATAAATCATTGGTGCTGGATATAACTTACCCGGCAGAGCAAGGCAAAGCCGGCATGGCCGCAGCGACGGCAAGTATTACCAAGGCAGCATCTGATGCTGTTCAAAATGGGTTTAATATCCTGATTTTGTCAGATCGCAATGTGAGCGAGGGTCGTGTGGCGATTCCCGCATTGTTAGCCTGCTCGGCAACACATGAGCATTTAGTAAAAGCAGGCCTAAGAACCAGTACCGGCTTGGTGATTGACACGGGTTCGGCGCGTGAAGTGCACCACTTTGCCTTACTGGCCGGCTATGGCGCCGAGGCCGTCTGCCCATGGCTCACATTTGAGACAATTAAAGACATCACCATAGATAGCTACCAAGCGAACAAAAATTTTGTTAAAGCCATTAGCAAAGGTTTGTATAAAGTCATGTCTAAAATGGGCATTTCTACTTACCAATCTTACTGTGGCGGCCAAAGATTTGAAGCAATCGGCTTAAACAGCAGTTTTGTTGATCAATATTTCACCGGCACCGCGACCAATATCCAAGGCATTGGCATGACCGAAGTGTCTGAAGAGGCGGTGCGCTTGCATACGGCTGCATTTGGGTCAGACCCGGTGTTGGAAAATAGCTTGGATGCAGGCGGCGAATATGCCTTCCGTGTGCGTGGTGAAGAGCATACCTGGACACCGGAATCGATTGCGAAACTACAAAATGCCACGCGTACAGGCAAGTTCGAGACTTACAAAGAATATGCCAAATTGATTAACGACCAAACACGCCGTCATATGACATTGCGCGGTTTGTTTGAAATTAAATCAGCGGGTGCGGCTATTCCGCTGGAATCAGTTGAACCAGCTTCAGCAATTGTAAAACGCTTTGCAACAGGCGCAATGTCATTAGGTTCAATTTCAACTGAAGCACATGCAACACTTGCCATTGCCATGAACCGTATCGGCGGTAAATCTAATACCGGTGAAGGCGGCGAAGACGCCAAGCGCTTTATTCCAGTGGCAAACGCTACTAGCATGGCCGCCGTCATTGGCAGTCATTTGATTGAAAAAGATGTAGCGCTTAAAGCGGGCGACTCGATGCGCTCACGCATTAAGCAAGTGGCATCTGGTCGTTTTGGTGTAACCGCCGAGTACTTAGCCAGCGCTGACCAAATTCAAATCAAAATGGCACAAGGTGCAAAACCGGGTGAAGGCGGTCAATTGCCTGGTCATAAGGTCTCGGAATACATTGCCAAGTTACGTTTCTCGGTACCTGGCGTGGGTTTGATTTCACCACCGCCACACCATGATATTTATTCGATTGAAGATTTGGCACAGCTGATTCATGACCTGAAAAATGCAAATCCAAATGCATCAATTTCTGTGAAACTGGTATCAGAAACTGGCGTCGGCACAGTGGCTGCGGGTGTAGCAAAGGCTAAATCTGATCACATTGTGATTGCAGGTCATGATGGCGGTACCGGCGCCTCCCCTATTTCATCGATTAAACATGCAGGCACGCCGTGGGAACTGGGTTTGTCTGAAACGCAACAAACTCTGGTATTGAACCAGTTGCGTGGCCGTGTGGTAGTGCAAGTGGATGGCCAGATGAAGACAGGCCGTGACGTGCTGATCGGCGCCTTATTGGGGGCTGATGAATTCGGCTTTGCAACCGCACCGCTGGTGGTTGAAGGTTGCATCATGATGCGTAAATGCCATTTGAATACTTGCCCGGTGGGGGTGGCAACACAAGATCCTGAATTGCGTAAACGCTTTACCGGCCAGCCTGAGCATGTGGTGAATTACTTCTTCTTTGTAGCTGAAGAAGTACGCGAATTGATGGCATCCATCGGTATTGCCAAATTTGATGATTTAATCGGCCGTGCAGATTTGCTGGATATGCAGGCAGGCATTGATCATTGGAAAATCAATGGTCTGGATTTCAGCAAAGTATTCCATCAACCGGACATGCCTGCCAGTGTTTCACGCAAAAATAATGACGTGCAAGATCATGGTTTAATCAATGCGCTTGATAATAAATTGGTGGCTTTAGCAAAACCCGCCCT
>CAMBZE010000071.1 GCA_945872425.1 Methylotenera oryzisoli
TGCATGTTTTCCTTTAGCGCGCGCCGACTCATTTCAAAAATGGCTTGCAGCTGCACGTATTTGCTTGGGCCCATGCCACGCACTTGCGACAATTCAGCTTGGCTTGCGGAAAAAATCCCGGTCAAACTGCCAAAGTGTTGCAATAAATCGCGACCCAAATCCACCGCACTTTTACCGCGCACGCCTACCCTTAAAAACACCGCCAATAACTCGGCATCAGATAAGGCGCTGACCCCTTGCGCCAAAAGTTTTTCACGCGGACGTTCTGCCAGAGGCCAATCGGTAATTGCCATGATTTTGTCCTTTTTGCTGTGTCGGCTTAGGGATTCATGCTATAGCGACGATTTTCGTATTAAAATGAACGCATTAGCGAGATAGTAAACTTATTTTTCCACCCCTATGCAAAAAAATAATCCAATAAAAAACAAGTCTTTAGTGCTGGGCATCACCGGCGGCATCGCCGCTTACAAAGCGGCCGAATTGGTTCGCTTATTGGTTAAAGCCAACATCGATGTGCAAGTGGTGATGACGCAAGCCGCCTGCCAATTCATTACGCCGGTGACCATGCAAGCGCTATCTGGCAAGCCGGTATACATAGACATGTGGGACAGCAGCATCAGCAATGGCATGCCGCATATTGAGCTTTCTCGTCAGGCCGACGCCATATTGGTCGCGCCCGCCAGTGCCGATTTTTTAGCTAAATTGATGCAAGGCCGAGCCGACGATTTGCTCTCCACTTTGTGTTTAGCCAGAGATTGCCCACTGCTGGTAGCACCGGCCATGAATAAACAAATGTGGGAAAACCCAGCCACCCAACGCAACGTCGCTCAACTGCAAGCCGACGGCATCAACCTGCTTGGGCCTGATAGTGGCGAGCAAGCCTGCGGTGAAACTGGCTTGGGCCGTATGCTAGAAGCAGAGGCCTTGCTCAGGTTAGTAAACGCACACTTTACCCCCAAACTATTGGCCGGAAAAAGCGTGCTCATTACTGCCGGGGCAACTTTGGAAATGATAGATCCGGTGCGCGCCATCACCAATTTAAGCAGCGGCAAAATGGGCTACGCGATCGCCCAAGTGGCGGCGGACATGGGGGCCATCGTGACTTTGGTTAGCGGTGCCAGCGCATTGAATGCCCCCGATTCGGTTAACACCATTAAGGCCACCAGTAGCGATGCCATGTATAAGGCGGTGATGGGCCAAGTAGGCAATCAAGATATATTTATCAGCGTGGCAGCGGTGGCCGATTATCGCCCCAGTGCGCCGCATGCGGAAAAAATCAAGAAAAGCAATGCCAGCTTAACGCTAGCACTTAGCCCCAATAAAGACATATTGGCTGAAGTCGCCAGCCTGCCTAAAGCCCCATTCTGCGTGGGCTTTGCCGCCGAAACGGAAAAGCTATTGGATCACGCTGAAGCGAAACGCCAGGCAAAAAAATTGCCACTCATGGTGGCCAATTTAGTCAGCGATGCAATGGGTGATGACGACAACACGGTGACGCTATTAGACAAAAATGGCGCGCATCCCTTAGAACGCGCGCCAAAAAGTGTGATTGCCGAATTGCTATTAAAGCATGTGGTGAGCATGCTTTAACTTCATCGACTATTTGAAGCTGTAGCTAGCGTTTACACCCACAGCCCAGTTTCTAGGTAAGCCTGGTTCATAAAATCTAGATGCATCATTTACTTTAACACTGGAAACGAAGAACTTATTGGTTACATTATCCACACGTACGTACTCGCTCAAGCTCCAGTTGTTCACCTTTTGCGTGAACCCACCACGCCAGTTAAACATGCCATAGTTACCCACTGTTACGGCATTGATGTCATTTGCATAGGTCTTGCTGGAATAAATGCCTTCAACTGCGGTGCTAAAGCCAGATGCCGGATGTTTCCATGACAGCTCGGTGTAAACTCTATCCCTGTATGTCCCAGGGATTTTATTACCCGCCAATATGCTATTTGACCCTGTTGTGAAAGCATCTTTAAATTCAGCGTTTAAATACGAATACGCCAAATAAGCCTTGAGGTTGCTGCCTAAGTCGCTATCAATAGACAACTCAAGACCACTCCGCTCTGTATCGCCGGCATTTTTATATACGGTCACAACATCGCTACTGTCCACAACAATTTCTTTTTTGGTTTTCACATTAAACACTGCAAGGTTAAGCAAGGTGCTCTCGGTTAAAAAAGCCTTAGCGCCAATTTCATAATTTTCACTGGTGCTAGGCTGAATGTTTGGATTATTGCCAGTCGGGTTAACCGGGAGGTTGTATGCCTGCTCAACAAAAGTTGGCGTCTCGAAACCTTGACCTGCATTGGCATAGAGATTAAAGGTTGGACTTACTTTGAAAACCAAGCCTAACACTGGACTTGTTTTGTCATAACTCTTTTTCTGATCGTAGGCATGATTTAATTTATCGGTGTTGTCAAAAGTAACACGCGAATGCCTTACACCGGCATGCAGATCCCATTGATCATGAAACTTCCATTCGGCTTGTACGTATTGATCTACATTGTAAGCCTTGTTAATTTCACTGGTAGCCAATGTTGATCCAGATACAATGACGCCAACAGAGGTGCCAGTGTATCGATAACGGTCGTCTTCCATGTTGTCGTAATTGCTACCCACGGTGAAATTTAGTGGTTTACCGGCTAACTGACCTTTGTGCGTCCAACTGACATCGACCCCACCGTAATCCCGATCATAGCCTGAAGCAGTGTCGTTGTATAAAAATTGTAAGTTTTTACGTGTGCCATAATAAGTCATGGCTTTAACTGAATCCGTATCGGAAATTCTGTGGTCTACGATCACACCTGCTTGAGTGTTTTTAGTATCTTTATGCAAGTTTTTAGAAATCGCAAAAGTACGAGCGTTTCTTGGATTAGCATTTAATTCTGCTAAAGTCAGGCCGCCAGGGTCTCTGGCATTGGGTTGGTCGAAATCAGTGGCAACCAAGGTAATCTTGGTATCACTGGATAATTGCAAGCCTACTTTTGTGTGCAATACGTCACGTTTGTAAGCAGAGTTAATGCGGTAACCATCTGTTTCAAAGTGTGAGGCATTTAAAACATAATCAAGCTGATCTTTTTTGCCACTGAATGTTAATGACTCCCTGTGCGTGCCATAGCTGCCATAAAAGGCGGAACTTGATAACTCATTGTCTGGCCCACCATTTTTTGTAAATATCTGAACCACACCACCGGAGCTATTGCCGTACAAGGCTGAGAAAGGGCCTCTTAAAAATTCAATGCGATCTGCGGTGTCCAAGTTAAATAAGCCTGTTGTACCTTGGCCATCTGGCATGGTTAAAGGAATGCCGTCTGAGTAAATTCTAATGCCGCGTATACCAAATTGTGACCTTGGTCCAAAACCCCGAGATGTAATCGACAACTCCTGAGCCGCGTGATTACGATTGTTAACCACTACCCCAGGAATTTTAACAGCTACTTCTGATAGGTTGACTTGCTGCTGAGCATCACGCAGCTCATCACCAGAAATAGCATTGATGGACATAGGCAAATCAAAACTGTTTTGCTCAATACGTGTACCCGTTACCACCACAGGTGCGGTAACGCTGTCTGCAGCAAAAGCTGGCATTGCTAAGCCGGCTAATCCGACCAATGCTAATTGCACGGTTAATTTTTTGTAATTTAAATTTTGTTTCATATAGACCTCATTTAAGATAGCGCAGATTTTACTGACTAAGCAACTAAAGCTCTATAGTGATTTTCATTAAAAATTAGTGTTTAATGCTAACCTTAAGTACACCCCCTAATAGGCCATACTGATAGAGAATGAAATGAAAATTATTGTCGATTTAAAAATTCTTGATGACCGCTTACACCAACAAATGCCTAGCTATGCCACAGCGGGATCAGCGGGCTTGGATTTGCGTGCTTGCCTAGACGTACCCATTACCCTGCAACCAGGCGAGACCACGCTGATTCCCACTGGCATGGCCATTCATTTAGACAACATCTATTACGCGGCATTGATATTGCCGCGCTCAGGACTGGGCCATAAACACGGCATCGTGTTGGGTAATTTGGTCGGTTTAATCGATTCCGATTACCAAGGCCAATTGATGGTGTCGTGCTGGAATCGTGGTCAGACGGCCTTTGAAATCAACCCGATGGAACGCATCGCGCAACTGGTTATCGTGCCTGTGGTGCAGGCGGATTTCCATTTAGTTGGGGATTTTGATAGCAGCGAGCGTGGCGAAGGCGGTTTTGGTAGCACGGGTAAGCACTGATGCTTTAATGAAGCCTAAATATTATTGATAATTACCTTGAGATAATA
>CAMBZE010000072.1 GCA_945872425.1 Methylotenera oryzisoli
AGTAAAATCTACCCCACAACCCAAGCCGGCCACTTTAAAAAAGCTTAGCCCCAGCGCAGTCACCCAACTGCAACAACTCGGCAAAAAGTTATCAGGCACGACACTGGGCGACGCGCTAATCAAACTAGCTAAAAATGCCGAGTAAATCCATCGCGCCTGATAATTACAAACCTGGTTTACTGGTTGTTACGCCGTCTTAATAGTGTAATAATGAGCCGCAATTGCAAACTATTTACATCATCAACCTGATCAATTGTTAAATTTAAGGAGTACATATAACAACACCTTTGGTATCGACATCAACACATATCAGCAACAAATGGTTAGCACTTGTGGTTAGCACTTGGTTTCAGTTTCACACTAGTTTTATTTTGACGTAATTATTTTAAAGTATTAAAGCAGGCCTTTAAGTAACGTATTTGATAAAAATTTAGATAGGGAGAAGTCATGTCAGTCGAATTAATGATTGCCATCGGCGCTGCGATTATAGCGGTACTGTATGGAGTGGTAATGAGCAAATGGATTTCAGGTTTACCCGCAGGCAATGCGCGTATGCAAGAAATTGCAGGTGCTATTCAACAAGGGGCAGCAGCGTATTTAGCGCGTCAATATAAAACCATCACTATAGTGGGCATCGTGTTGGCTATTTTAGTGGCGGTATTTTTAGGTACTAACACTGCCATTGGTTTTGTGTTAGGTGCGCTATTATCAGGTGCTTGCGGTTTTATTGGCATGAACGTGTCAGTCAAAGCCAATGTACGCACTGCACAAGCGGCCACTGGCGGCATTGCCCCTGCATTTGATGTGGCATTTAAAGGCGGCGCGGTAACAGGTATGTTAGTGGTAGGTTTAGGCTTACTAGGTGTTGCGGGTTTTTACTGGTATTTAGGTTTAATGACCCCTGCGGGAGAAAGCATCAATCTTGACCCACTCATTGGCTTTGCCTTTGGTTCATCTCTGATCTCAATCTTCGCGCGTTTAGGCGGCGGAATTTTCACTAAAGGCGCGGACGTAGGTGCTGACCTAGTAGGTAAAGTTGAAGCTGGTATTCCAGAAGATGACCCACGCAACCCCGCAGTGATTGCCGACAACGTAGGTGACAATGTAGGCGACTGCGCAGGGATGGCAGCAGATTTATTTGAAACTTATGCGGTCACGATTATTGCGACCATGGTGCTTGGTCATTTGCTCATCACCAATGCCACTGGCGTAAACGGTGTGCTTTACCCGCTTATGCTGGGCGCGGTGTCTATTGTGGCTTCTATTGTTGGCTGCTTCTTTGTAAAAGCTTCGCCAACCATGAAAAACGTAATGCCCGCTTTGTATAGAGGTTTAGCAGTAGCGGGTACGCTATCGCTCGCCGCATTTTACTTTGTGACCATGAAAATGTTCCCAGAAGGCTTAACAACAGGCGATTTAACCATTTCTGCAAACCAATTATTTGGTGCTTGTGCGGTTGGCTTAGTGCTAACAGCGGCTTTGGTGTGGATTACAGAATACTACACTGGCACACAATACGCGCCTGTAAAACACATTGCACAAGCTTCAACAACAGGCCATGCCACTAACATTATTGCAGGCATTGGCATTTCAATGAAATCAACCGCTTGGCCTGTACTTTCTGTGTGCTTAGCTATTTGGACAGCCTTTCATTTAGGCGGCTTGTACGGCATTGCGATTGCTGCAACATCCATGCTCAGCATGGCAGGTATTGTGGTCGCTTTAGATGCTTACGGACCCATTACCGATAACGCTGGCGGAATTGCTGAAATGGCAGGGTTGCCAGCAGAAGTGCGCGATGTAACAGATCCATTAGATGCCGTTGGCAACACTACCAAAGCGGTGACTAAAGGCTACGCCATTGGCTCTGCGGGTTTAGCGGCATTGGTATTATTTGCCGATTACACGCATAAACTATCTGGTGCAGGCATGGATTTGAAGTTTGACTTAAGCGACCCACTGGTCATTATTGGTTTGTTTATTGGCGGATTGATTCCATTCCTGTTCGCCGCCATGGCGATGGAAGCAGTCGGCCGTGCAGCAGGCAGCGTGGTGGAAGAAGTCCGCCGTCAGTTCCGCGACATCAAAGGCATCATGGAAGGCACGGCCAAACCGGAATACGGTAAAGCGGTCGATATGCTGACCACTGCCGCAATCAAAGAGATGATGATTCCGTCGCTGTTGCCAGTGGCTGTGCCTGTCGCTGTAGGCTTGATTTTAGGCCCGGTAGCACTTGGCGGCTTATTGATGGGGACCATCGTCACCGGCTTATTCGTTGCCATTTCCATGTGTACCGGCGGCGGCGCTTGGGACAATGCCAAAAAGTATATTGAAGATGGCAATCATGGTGGCAAAGGCTCAGACGCGCATAAAGCCGCTGTCACCGGCGACACCGTGGGCGACCCGTACAAAGACACGGCAGGTCCGGCCGTGAATCCACTGATTAAAATTATTAACATTGTGGCGTTACTGATTGTGCCGCTACTGTAAAACGTGGGTTAAGTAAGTGATATTCAATCACAAAGGCGGCCTTGGTCGCCTTTGTGATATGCGTATGACTGATAAGCCACAATAATCAAACATTAAACTAACAGGCGCTTGAGCATCTTCAAGCACGCTTTAACTGGGACAACACTTTTGAGACATTTAGAATTCCACCGCTTACATCGCATTGGCTGGTTACGCGCCGCAGTACTAGGCGCCAATGATGGGATTGTCTCCACTGCCAGCTTGGTCATTGGCGTCGCTTCCGCAGGGGCGTCTCACGAGGCTATTCTCATCACCGGTGTGGCTGGCTTGGTCTCTGGCGCCATGTCGATGGCAGCGGGTGAATTTGTTTCTGTTAGCTCACAGGCCGATACTGAAGCCGCCGACATTGCTCGCGAAACCGAAGAGCTCGTCACACAACCAGAGCACGAACTAGAAGAACTCACAGGTATTTATATTGGGCGAGGCTTAACGCCAGATTTGGCTAAGCAAGTAGCGGTGCAACTCACAGAGCACGATGCACTTGGCGCGCATGCCAGAGATGAACTGGGTATCATTGAAATCATGAATGCACGCCCCATCCAGGCGGCGATTGCCTCAGCGGGCACATTTGCTACTGGTGCAGCTTTGCCGCTACTGGTGATTTTTATCGCACCCCCATCAATTACCCTGCCTTTAGTGGCAGGCATGTCACTCATTTTTTTAGCAACACTAGGTGGCTTGGCGGCAAAAGCTGGGGGAGCTAATCTCTGGCTTGGTACAGCTCGAGTTGCTTTTTGGGGAGCGTTAGCCATGCTGGCAACCGCCGGGGTTGGCAGTTTATTTGGTGTTGTTGCGGCATAAAACGACAATACACCGCCCATTCTCAAGCAAAAAGGCAGCCTAGGCTGCCTTTTTATTACAAAACACAATGAGAAAATTTAGAACGCTGGTTTCACTTTCGCATTATTGTAGTTGGCTACACCGCCAAGAATTTCTTTTTTCGCTTGATCAATGTCGCCCCAGCCGTTAATTTTGACCCATTTACCTTTATCTAAATCTTTGTAATGCTCAAAAAAGTGCGCAATCATATTCAAACGCCACTCTGATACATCAGTATACGTTTTCAGATGTCCATACAAACCGCACACTTTTTCAACGGGCACTGCCAGTACTTTTGCATCCAGACCAGCTTCGTCCTCCATCAACAACACGCCTAATGGACGGCAACGCACAACCACACCAGGAATTAACGCTACAGGCGTAATCACTAACACATCAACAGGATCTCCATCATCGGCCAATGTATGTGGCACATAGCCATAGTTAGTTGGATATTGCATAGCGGTACCCATAAAGCGATCCACAAAAATCGCGCCGCTATCTTTATCCACTTCATATTTCACTGGATCGCCCTGCATCGGGATTTCAATGATGACATTGAAATCGTTAGGGACATCTTTACCGGTAGGCACTTGGTTTAATGACATGGTTTATTCCTAAATATAAATTTTACTCATTGAATAACGTTAAGGAAGCACTGATTAATTCCATGTACGTCATTCCG
>CAMBZE010000073.1 GCA_945872425.1 Methylotenera oryzisoli
AATTATTCTGCTTGCTGTCCGTTTCATAATGAAAAATCCCCAAGTTTTACTGTAAGCCCCACCAAGCAGTTTTATCATTGTTTTGGCTGTGGCGCGCATGGCACCGCCATTGGTTTTGTGATGGAATATCAGGGTGTTAGCTTTGTTGAGGCGATTCATGAATTAGCTAGAAATGTAGGCATGATCGTGCCGCAAGAAACGCGGGATAACGATAAACCGGCGCCTAAAGTGGTGGTAGGTTTGCAGGAATCGTTGCAGCAAGCGGCTGATTTTTACAAGGCAGAGCTTAAAAAGTCGCCGCGGGCAATTGATTACTTAAAAGCTCGCGGTCTGAGTGGGCAAGTAGCAGCCAAGTTTCAAATTGGTTATGCGCCGGCAGGCTGGCAAAATTTACAAAGTGTTTTTCCGCATTATGAGAGTGAAGCGTTAACGATTGCAGGTTTGGTGGTTGAAAATGAGCAGGGTCGGCGTTATGACCGGTTTCGTGATCGCATCATGTTCCCAATCCATGACCAGAAAGGTCAGGTCATTGGCTTTGGTGGGCGGGTGATTAACCCGGAAGATACGCCAAAATATTACAACTCACCTGAAACGCCACTGTTTCAAAAAGGCCACGAGCTTTACGGCTTGTTTCTGGCGCGTCGAGCCATACGCGATGCTGGTCGGGCACTGGTAGTAGAAGGCTATATGGATGTGGTGGCGCTGGCGCAATATGGGATAGGGTATGCGGTGGCTGCGTTAGGTACGGCAACTACGCCATTTCATATCACTAAACTGATGCGTCAGGCAGATGAAATTGTATTTTGCTTTGATGGCGACAATGCGGGGCGCACGGCTGCCTGGCGCGCAGCGATGAATGCGCTACCCGCACTGACGGATGGTTTGAAGCTTTCATTCCTGTTCTTGCCAAAAGAGCATGATCCGGACACTTATGTGCGCGAGTTCGGCAAAGAAAAATTCGAGGCTGAAATTAAGTCTGCCATGCCGCTTTCGCAATATATTCTGATGCATTTGAGCGAAAATAACGCCTTGCAAAGCCAGGAAGATCGCGTGCGTTTTTTGAATGAAGCCGAGCCAATCATGCAACAAATCAATGCGCCGCGCAGCGCAATGTATTTACGCAAAAAAGTGGCCGAGTTAGCGCAATTGTCCACGGAAGAAATGCAAAGCCTGCTGAAGCTGCCTAATCTAAATAAGGCTACAGTGCAGGCAAAGCCAAAACTCACGCGCACTACAATATCTTTACAAAAGCGTTTTTGTTTGCTGCTACTTATGCAGCCGGCACTTGCAAATCAGGCTGATTTAGCTTGGGTAGATAGCCATGCGGAAGAAGATGTTTTATTGCGGCAGGCTATTGAAATATGTTTGCAGCATCCTCACTCTAAACCAGTGGTACTTTTGCGCGAACTGGAGCATAGAGTTGAAGCAAAGGCACTGCGTGAATTGGAGCGAGAATTAAGTTTGCTGGATGAAGCGCTGGATTTAGCGCAGGAATTAGCGGGTGCAAGGCAGCAACTGCAGGATGCTTACTCACATCGACAGCAAGCATTGTTGTTAGCCCGTATCAGTGAAAAACCATTAAGTACTTTGACTGAAGACGAAATTGCCTTGCTGAAATCTGTGGGCAGTAAGCCCAGTCAAAATAGGGCTTAATTATGGTACAATATGCGGTTACGATAATCTCATTCGCCATGCGTGTAAGTTGCATGGTAGAGGCATAAAATTTAGAGGTAAGTCATGGCGAGACCAAAGAAAAGCGGTAAGTTAGCTGAAAAGAATGCAGAAGAATTTTTCGTTAGCCCAGAGTTGCGGGAGGCGAATGCAGAAGAGCGTCGTACCCGACTCAAGAGCCTGATTATCTTAGGTAAAGAACGTGGTTACTTAACCTATGCGGAAATCAACGATCACTTGCCAGATGATGTGCAAGGTTCTGAGCAGATTGATGGCATCATCGGCATGATTAACGACATGGGTATCCAGGTGTATGAAGAAGCGCCTGATGCTGAAGTGTTGTTAATGTCTGATGCGCCACCGGCAGTGACCGATGAAGATGCAGTTGAAGAAGCTGAACAAGCGCTGGCCACTGTAGATTCAGATTTTGGCCGAACTACCGACCCGGTGCGTATGTATATGCGCGAGATGGGCACGGTTGATTTGCTCACGCGCGAAAGTGAAATTGAGATTGCCCGTCGTATTGAAGACGGCCTAAAACACATGGTACAAGCGATTGCCGCTTGCCCAACGACCGTTAGCGCCCTGCTAGATTTAGTTGAAAAAGTAGAAAAAGATGAATTAAGTGTTGATGACTTGGTAGATGGTTTAATTGACGCTGATATTGGCTTGGATGACGCAATGACTGCGGCGCCTGAAGAAGACGAAGAGCCGGAAGTAGCCGATGAAGAAGATGAGGATGACGATGGCGCAAAGGCTGCGGCTATTTCAGCAGAGGCTTTAGCCAAACTTAAAGAAGAGTTGCTTAAACGCTTTGCGGTGGTGCGTACAGCACACCAAAAAATGATGGCAATCTTGCCAGTCAGAGGTTCACAAGACCACGAATATCAGGCGCTATTATCAGAAATTTTAGTAGAACTCACAGCGTTTCGTTTTTCACCAAAACAGGTGGAAAGCCTATGTAATCAGGTGCGGGATTTAGTAGAAACCGTGCGTGGTCATGAGCGTAAAGTGTTGGATTTTTGCGTAGAAAAATCCGGCATGCCGCGCCCACACTTCATTAAATCGTTCCCAGGTAACGAAAGCAACTTGAGCTGGTTGGCAGAAGAATTAAAGGCAGATAAGCCTTACGTAGAGAAACTTGCGCGTTATAACCACTCTATTTTAGATCAGCAACAGCGTTTAATTGATTTGGAAGCTAAAGTAGGCATTACAACCAAAGAGCTGAAAGAGATCAATAAACAAATGACGACAGGCGAAGCGCGAGCGCGCCGTGCCAAGCGTGAAATGATTGAGGCTAACCTGCGTTTGGTCATTTCCATCGCTAAAAAATATACCAATCGTGGCTTGCAGTTCCTGGATCTAATTCAGGAAGGCAACATCGGTTTGATGAAAGCGGTAGATAAATTTGAATACCGTCGCGGTTTCAAATTTTCAACTTACGCAACATGGTGGATTCGCCAGGCGATTACACGTAGCATTGCCGATCAGGCTCGCACCATCCGTATTCCGGTGCATATGATAGAAACGATTAACAAAATGAATCGCATCAGTCGCCAAATCTTGCAAGAAACAGGTATCGAGCCTGATCCCGCAACCCTGGCTGAAAAAATGGAAATGCCGGAAGATAAGATACGTAAAATCCTAAAAATCAGCAAAGAACCGATTTCCATGGAAACGCCTATTGGTGATGATGAAGATTCGCATTTGGGTGATTTTATTGAAGACGGACAAACTTTGGCGCCAGTTGATGCGGCCATTTATGCCAGCTTGCGTGATGCAACGAGTGAAGTGTTGGAATCACTCACGCCACGTGAAGCAAAAGTATTGCGCATGCGTTTTGGTATTGAAATGAACACCGATCACACGCTGGAAGAAGTTGGCAAGCAGTTTGACGTAACACGTGAGCGCATCCGGCAAATTGAAGCAAAAGCCTTACGTAAATTGCGCCATCCCACACGTTCAGAAAGATTAAGAAGCTTTCTGGAAACCGGTCAGGATTAACAAAATAATTGCCTCAAAAGTTTCGGCCCCTTAGCTCATGCTTGGTTAGAGCAGCGGACTCATAATCCGTTGGTACTGTGTTCGACTCACAGAGGGGCCACCAATTCATTGCTTCACTTGGTATCAGAAAGTAACTTAAACCTAGTAAATTCAAAATTCTAGGTTTTTTTACGCCTATTGCAGTCACATGACCTATGTTGATAT
>CAMBZE010000074.1 GCA_945872425.1 Methylotenera oryzisoli
AATAATCTAAAACTTTTATTTGAACATCTAAGGAACTATCATGTCGGCCCACGTTATTCCATTTGAAAATTTACGTAATGTAGATGTCCCTTCAGTCGGCGGTAAAAATGCTTCTTTAGGCGAAATGATTTCTCAACTATCGGCAAAAGGTGTGCGCGTACCCACCGGTTTTGCAACGACCGCAGATGCCTACCGTGAGTTTTTGGCACAAAATGGTCTGGATGCCAAAATCAATGCTGAACTAGATAAATTAAATGTGGATGACACGCGGGCACTTGCCGTCTGCGGCAAACAAGTACGTGAATGGATTATGGCGTCGCCGTTTCCTGCTGCTTTGGAAAAAGCCATTGCCGAGAACTATGCCATCCTTACTGCCAAATCAGGTAGCGGTGCAACATTCGCAGTGCGTTCGTCGGCTACAGCAGAAGACTTGCCAGATGCATCTTTCGCTGGTCAGCAAGAATCTTTCCTGAACATTCATGGCCTGGACAACATACTGCATGCCGTCAAAGAAGTATTCGCTTCGCTGTATAACGACCGTGCAATCTCGTACCGCGTGCATAAAGGCTTTGTACACGCTGATGTAGCGCTCTCTGCCGGCGTACAGCAAATGGTGCGCAGTGACATCGGCTGTGCTGGTGTGATGTTCACTATTGATACAGAATCAGGCTTTAAGGATGTAGTCTTCATTACGTCCTCTTACGGCTTGGGTGAAACCGTGGTGCAAGGTGCCGTAAACCCTGATGAATTCTATGTGCATAAACCAACATTGGCTCAAGGTAAACCTTCAATCGTACGCCGTACCATGGGCTCAAAACTCATTAAAATGGTGTTTTCGGATGCGACACAAGCCGGCAAAAGTACACATACCGTTGACGTAGATTCGGTTGATAGCGATCGCTACTCTCTTTCAAATGAAGACGTTTTGGAGTTAGCACGTTATGCCATGACAATTGAAGCGCACTACGGCTGTCCGATGGATATCGAGTGGGGTAAAAACGGCATAGACAATAAGCTTTATATCCTACAGGCACGTCCCGAGACCGTTAAATCTCAAGAGGCGGTCAACAATGTGACAGAAACGTTCACATTGAACAAACATAGTGAAAAACCATTGGTGGTTGGGCGCGCGGTAACACAAAAAGTGGGCGTTGGCCCGGTACGCATCGTGCTAGATCCGGCACACATGCACGAAGTACAGCCTGGCGATGTATTGGTGGCCGACATGACCGACCCGAACTGGGAACCAGTCATGAAACGTGCCAGTGCCTTGGTCACCAACCGTGGCGGTCGCACCTGCCATGCTGCGATTATCGCGCGTGAATTAGGTATTCCGGCGATCGTAGGGGCAGTGAATGCGACAGACGTGCTGCGTGAAGGTGAAATTGTCACCGTATCCTGTGCCGAGGGTGAATCTGGTTTTGTTTACCATGGCGCAATTGAATACGACGTGAATACTCAAGCGCAAGCAGTGCTTAAACCGGCACCATGCAAAATTATGATGAACGTGGGCAACCCTGACATGGCATTCGGTTTTGCAAAAATACCGAATGACGGCGTAGGGTTAGCGCGTTTAGAGTTCGTAATTAACAATATGGTCGGCATTCACCCGAAAGCCATTTTGAACGTCGATGCAATGCCATCTGCGATTCAAACCACGATTAAGAATCGTGCTCGTGGCTATGCAAGCCCTAAACAATTCTATATTGATAAAGTCACCGAAGGCGTTGCAACGATTGCAGCAGCATTCTATCCAAAACCAGTGATTGTGCGCACTTCTGACTTTAAGTCTAATGAGTACAAAAAACTTGTCGGCGGCGAGATTTACGAGCCCGATGAAGAAAACCCAATGATCGGTTTCCGTGGCGCAGCGCGCTACATGGCACCGGACTTTGAAGAGTGCTTTGCCATGGAATGTACCGCCATGAAAAAAGTACGTGATGAAATGGGCTTAACCAACGTAGAGTTGATGATTCCATTCGTTCGCACTTTGGATGAAGCAAAAGCCGTCACCGAGATCATGGCAGCAAATGGTCTCAAACGTGGCGAAAATGGTTTACGCTTAATCATGATGTGCGAAATCCCATCAAACGCATTGATTGCTGAGCAGTTTCTGCATTACTTTGATGGTTTCTCAATCGGCTCTAACGACCTTACGCAACTCACTTTGGGGATGGACCGTGACTCCGGCATCTTGGCTGACGGCTTTGACGAGCGCAATGATGCGGTTAAAGAGTTGTTAAAAATGGCGATTAGCACCTGTAACCGCTTGGGTAAATATGTAGGTATCTGCGGACAAGGTCCATCAGACCACCCAGACTTTGCCGAGTGGTTAGTAGCACAGGGGATTCAATCCATATCACTCAACCCTGATACCGTAATCAATACTTGGCAACGACTCACCAAGAAGTAATCCTCGAACAATAATCGTCGATAAATCATGGTCAAGCAAATGGATGACGAATCAATGATGCAGAATCGTACCGCATTCTTCATTTCAGATGGCACGGGCATCACCGCAGGCGCGTTAGGTAAATTACTGGAGCACTTTCCAAATACGCATTTTACCCAAGTGCGACTGCCATTCACCAATACGCCGGAGAGCATCAAACTTGCGCAAGAAGCCATATTGCACGCAACTGAAAAAGACGGCGCTCGCCCAGTGGTGATTATGACCTTAGGCGATATAAATTTACGCCACACATTAAAACAATGTGATGCTTATTTTATCGACTTATTCAATACTTTTATTGACCCGCTAGGTTTAGAGCTAAACCAATCACCGTTAACCGGCGCCGGCATTGCGCATAGCGTGATGGGTAGCAGTTATAACGAACGTATGGAAGCGATTAACTTCACGCTTAACCATGATGACGGCATGACCAACTCAGGTCTTGAAGCAGCGCAAGTTATTCTAATTGGTGTATCACGCTGTGGCAAAACGCCCACCAGCGTTTATTTAGCAGTGCAATTTGGCATTAAAGCTGCCAATTACCCACTGATACCCGAAGATTTTGAACGTGGTGTTTTACCGGCAGTATTGCATAAACACCTCGATAAAGTGTTTGGTTTAACCATCAAACTGGAACGCTTACATGCGGTGCGTAGTGAGCGCAGGGCTGGCAGTCTTTATGCCTCTTTAGATAATTGTCGTAAAGAAATCGCTGCAGCAGAGAATCTCATGCGCGATGCCGGCATCCCATGGGTAGATTCAACCAGCCGCTCTGTTGAAGAACTTTCTGCGATTATCTTAGAAAAAACCAGACATCACTCTTGATTTTCAATTAGACAACAAAGTCTTAGGGAAACACTGATTAAATCCTCATGACCACGCACATGAGGTTTGCGGGATGGGATGCTAGGCAGGCGACGAGGTCAATGGTTATTCCATAGACGAGGAGCCTAACACAGCAGACCGCTCGCAAACCCTGTGCCCATCAGGGTTGCGATAAATTTGTGTGCTTACGTATGTGTGCTCCTTGGCTTCGTAGAATAACTACGACCTGCGTCGCACGCCTCGCAATCACCACAAATTTATTTGCAACGTGGCTCATGGTGATTTAATCAGTGCTTCCCTAGGCTAAATTACCGCGACTAACATGGTTAGTTTCTAAAATATTGAACAGCAGCGTATCCAGCGGCCGCCATCAATAAAGCGCCTAGCACATGACTTGATACATGAATCGCCGCCCAACTGTATTCATGTTTTTGCAGCAAAGACAAACTTTCACCGGTAAACGCGGAAAATGTAGTGAGCCCACCCAAAAAACCTGTTGTGATAAACAAGCGTAAATTGGGGTTTTCCATACTACCCAAGCCGACAAACCCAACAACCAACCCCATCATCAATCCACCACTTAGGTTGG
>CAMBZE010000075.1 GCA_945872425.1 Methylotenera oryzisoli
GGGGGTACCGTTGCTGTATTAGGTTTAACCGGCCAAAACTTCGCGGCAGGGATGAGCGGTGGCGTAGCTTATGTCTATGATGAAGATGGTTTATTTGCCAAACGTTGCAATATGGGTATGGTGTCTTTAGAAAAAGTTGAGCATGCAGCTAACGTGGCAAAAAATGCCGTGCATCACCTTGATCAGCCGGATGAAGTCACGTTGCTTGCCTTAATCAATAAGCACGTTGAATATACCAATAGTGTGCGCGCTAAAGCGATTCTTGCTGATTGGGAAAATGCACGCGACAAGTTTGTCAAAGTCATGCCGAATGAATATAAACGTGCCTTAATTGAACTTGCTGAAGATAAAGCACTGATTGCGGCTTAGGGTCGCTTTTAATATGAAATATGTGAAGAGACTCTTATGGGTAAAGTAACTGGTTTTATGGAATTTCAACGTCTGGCCGAAGCAAATTTGCCGGTTCAGGATCGCGTTAAAAACTATCAAGAATTTGTATTACATTTAACGGACGAGCAAGCCAAGCAGCAAGGTGCGCGCTGCATGGATTGCGGCATTCCGTTCTGCACTACGGGTTGCCCAATCAACAATATCATTCCTGATTGGAATGATCTGGTCTATCAGCAGGATTGGCGCGGTGCGATTGATGTGTTGCATTCAACCAATAACTTTCCGGAATTTACCGGCCGCATCTGCCCTGCACCGTGTGAGGCCGCTTGTACTTTAAATATCAATGATGATGCGGTAGGCATTAAATCCATTGAACACGCGATTATTGATAAAGCGTGGGAAAACGATTGGGTACAACCACAAATCAATACAAATAAAACAGGTAAAAAAGTGGCGGTTGTCGGTTCTGGCCCTGCAGGTTTGGCGGCCGCACAACAATTAGCACGTGCTGGCCACAGTGTGGTTGTGTTAGAAAAAAATAGCCGCATCGGCGGCTTATTACGCTACGGTATTCCTGATTTCAAGATGGAGAAAAGTCACATTGACCGCCGTATGGCACAGATGACAGCCGAAGGCGTTGAGTTTCGTGTCAATCAACATGTAGGCGATCATGTAAATGCTGACGACGTGCTGGCTGAATTCGATGCAGTAGTGCTGGCTGCGGGTGCAGAGCAACCGCGTGATTTACCCGTCACAGGCCGTGAGCTGAATGGCGTACATTTTGCCATGGACTTCCTAGTACCACAGAATAAAGTGAATGCAGGTGATGTTATTCCTGACCAGATTAAAGCCACTGGCAAGCATGTGGTGGTGATTGGTGGCGGTGACACCGGTTCTGACTGCGTGGGTACATCAAATCGTCATGGCGCGCTTAGCATTACGCAATTTGAGTTGATGCCGCAACCGCCGGAAAAAGAAAATAAAGAGCTCGTTTGGCCTAATTGGCCACTAAAAATGCGCACTTCAAGCTCGCATGAAGAAGGCGCAAATCGCGATTGGTCTATTACCACTAAAGAGTTGATTGGCGAAAATGGCAAAGTCGTTGCGCTTAAAGGCGCGCGTGTGGAGTGGAAAGACGGCAAAATGTTTGAGGTGGCAGATTCTGAATTTACCATTCCCGCCGATCTAGTGTTTTTAGCCATGGGCTTTGTGTCGCCAATACAAAAACTGCTAGAAGCTTTTGGTGTAGAAAAAGACAATCGCGGCAATGCCAAAGCCTCTACCGAAGGTAATGCCAGCTATAAAACCAGTAAAGAAAAAGTGTTTGCAGCCGGTGATGTGCGCCGTGGACAATCTTTGGTGGTATGGGCAATTCGTGAAGGCCGCCAGGCGGCGCGTGCCGTCGATGAATTCCTGATGGGCTCATCTGTATTGCCCCTCTAATATAAAATTATGACAAATCTAAAAAACGATACCTTTCTTCGCGCGTTAATGCGCCAACCAACCGACTATACTCCAGTGTGGATGATGCGCCAGGCCGGCCGCTATTTACCTGAATATCGCGAGAGCCGCAAAACAGCGGGAAGTTTTTTAAGTCTGTGCAAAAGCCCTGATTTTGCGACAGAAGTGACCATGCAACCGCTAGACCGCTACCCGTTGTTAGATGCGTCTATTTTGTTCTCGGATATTCTCACCGTACCAGATGCAATGGGTCTGGGGCTGTATTTTGAAGAAGGCGAAGGCCCTAAATTTGAACGCACTTTGCAGCAAGAAGCCGATATTCAAAAGCTCACGGTGCCAGATATGGCCAAGTTGCAATATGTGTTTAATGCGGTAAGCCAAATTCGTAAAACGCTTAACGGTCGCGTGCCGTTGATTGGCTTTTCAGGCAGCCCGTGGACACTTGCTACTTACATGGTAGAAGGTAAAGGCGGCACAGATTTTTTAACCATTAAAAAAATGGCCTATGCACGCCCGGATTTGTTGCACCATATTTTAGAAACTACCGCGCAAACGGTTATTCACTATCTCAATGCGCAGATTGCCGCAGGTGCGCAAGCGGTGATGATATTTGACTCATGGGGCGGCGCGCTTTCACACAATGCTTATACCGAGTTTTCACTCAACTACATGCAAAAAATTGTGGCTGGGTTAACCCAAAACAGTGACGGCCGTAACGTGCCTAGTATTGTGTTTACCAAGGGCGGTGCGCTATGGTTGGAAGCACAAGCTGAGATAGGCGCAGATGCACTGGGCTTGGATTGGGCAGTAGATATTGGCAGTGCGCGCAAACGCGTGGGCGATAAAGTTGCCCTGCAAGGCAACCTGGACCCTGCGATTTTGCTTTCTACGCCGGAAGCGATTGAGAAAGAGGTTGCCAGCGTGTTGGCGAGTTACGGCCACGGCAATGGTCACGTATTTAACCTAGGGCATGGCATTACGCAGTGGACCCCTCCGGAGAACGCTGCTGCGATGCTAAATGCGGTGCGAGAGTTGAGTCGTCAGTATCATCAGTAATAATAAAGCCGACTAAAAGTCGGCTTTTTATTACGCATTCGTTTATTTCAAAGACATCCGTTGCATGGTGTCATCTTTATCAATAAATTTATGCTTTAGCGCCCCTGCAATATGCAGAATAACCATTATTAGCAATATTGCGCCAATAATTTCATGCGCTTCTTTGAATAACTCGCGCAAATCTTTATTGTCCAGCCCGGCAATAAGGTCGATGCCAAACCATTTGACACCGTATTTGCTATAAGTCGCCATGATGATGCCGCTTACTGGCACGGCGAGCATCAGTAAATAAAGCATATGATGGGTGCCGGCAGCGAGTTTTTTCTCCCATACTTTGTATGAGGCTAACGCAGCGGGGGGGCGATGTGTGACGCGCCAGAAAACGCGGAACGCGATTAGCGCCAATAAGGTCACGCCTATAGATTTATGCAAGTTAAAGTAAAAAGTTCTGGGGCTAATCTCTTCTGCAAATTGCCAGGTGTAAACGCCTAAATCAAACAAATCAAAAGCAGCTTGCTTGGCTGCATCTTTAGGAATTTCACTCATGTACCAGCCAAGTGCAAACATAGCAAAAATACCAAGCGCGATGAGCCCGTGTAAAATAACGGCAACTTTTGTATAACGTGGTGAAGCCTGATTCATAGTAATATCCTGAAGAAATTAAACTTGATTGTGTGACAAGTGTCGCAGTCAATAATTGCACAAAATCGCATCATTCTAATCGGTAATACGCCAACAAGGAATAATTCATGCAAAATTTAATGATAACCATGATTCTGCTGACGCTTACTGCTTGCGCGCAGGCGCAGGCGCGCCCTGATAACTTCG
>CAMBZE010000076.1 GCA_945872425.1 Methylotenera oryzisoli
TGAGTGTTTTATGGCTTGCGGCCTTTGCGATATAATGCACACCTTGTTGCAAGCTGTTTGTAACAACGGTTCGGGGCGTAGCGCAGCCTGGTAGCGTACATGCATGGGGTGCATGGGGTCGCAAGTTCGAATCTTGCCGTCCCGACCAACAAGATGTTTTAAGAAGTTCGAGAAAGTCAAATAAGCCTAGGGAAACACCGATTTATTTGTCACACCGGCGTGACCGTAAAGGTCATCACCGCAGAATATATCTGCTAAAGCAGATGATTCATGCGAGAAAAGCCGTTGTCTAGTGTCTTGATTTTTCTGGATTCCGGCTTTGCGAGCATTCACTTCGTGAATTGCCTGCTTAAATCACTACACCGGAATGACGTATATGGAATAAATCAGTGCTTCCCTAACATTTGCAATGAGTTAGGCTTTCAGAATTAACACTTCGCCGTTACCTTTATAAGCAGCATCGCCAACAAAACGCTGCACACGTTGCGTGCTCAGTTCACTAAATTGTGTATTATATTTTGCTAATGACTTGAACCATAAACTCAAAAATGGCAGCGTGTGTGAGCCGCAGTCTTGAATCGTGGCATGTAACTGTGGCAGTTTTTTGAGCAGCAAGGTGCCGCGATGCATATTAAATGCAGTATAGGCGCCTAAGTTACCAAGTACGCCAATGGTACCGGCAATCATCCGGCTGCCGCAGTAATCGCCTACGTTGCCTTCTATCAAAATCAAACCACGTCGCATTTGGTCGCCGACACGGTCACCTGCGTTGCCTTTTATAATCACAGTGCCGCCACGCATGCCTTTGCGCACGCCTTCTGAGCCTGCGCCTAGAAAGTCGCCGGTGTTGCCATCAATCCGCAATAAACCGCTTACCATATTACAGGCTGCATAAGCCTCGGCATTGCCATGACAGTGAATCTCGCCATTTTTTAACCCAAACCCAAGGTAAGCCCCCGCATTGCCTTCGATGGTGATAGCGCCGGACATCATGTTTGCGCCCAAGTAATCTAGTTTGCTGGAAGTGTTTTTGAAGTGTATGTGCTGTGGTTTGTTGCCGGATATTTCGAATATTTCATCAACGCGAAGCAAGCGGTTGCCATATGTAATCTGTATGCTGGCAATTTCAGCGGCAGATTTGTTGGCTAGATTGTCGGGGGTTAAGCCGCTGCAATTGATTGAGTGTTTAGGGGCTTGTTTTAAGCTAAAGGTGAGCGCATTCATGCGTTGCTACCATTCAAAATATCGTGCAATTTGAAAAGATGTGGACCTAGTTTCCCGCCGTAATTGCCTGCTGAAATACGCTTCACGCCGCTATCGGCGCCAAGATTGCAAATGGCTTTGATGCCGACTTGCATTGAAAGTGCAATGTCTTCAAAAGTTAAACCATCAATCACAATTTCCATGACGCTTTCAATCTCGGGTGAAAGCTCGGTATTGGTTGCGCCTTTTAGGGTGGGGCAGAATGCATCATTGGTAGAAGCGAACAAGGTTTTGTATTTGCTGCCTACTTTGGAGCCGGAGCGCACCACGCCGCCAGGGAATGGCATGATGACATTGGGCACTTGTTTCATGGCCTCAATGGCAACTTCTGCGGCAGCCAACGCAGCCGGTTGTGATGTCGCCAATATCAAAAAGTTGCCACCACCAATGGCGCGCACCATGCCCGTGGTTTCTTCCGTTAAAAACTCACCATCCATGACCGGGATGCGCCAGTAGCGCCGCCCATCAATGAGTTTTGACGTTTGAAAGCCATCGCCAAAGTAACGTAAGTTTTTACCTAAACTGATTTTGTCTTCGCTCTCTATGCCCGCGAATGCAGCGGCGGTTGGGCAGGTGAGGATGCATTGCCCCATGCGCGTTTCCAGTTGCTGCATGAGCACTTTACTGCCCATGGCAAACATTAAAATGCTGACACCAGGTCTGCTATCCGGTGTTTCATCTGTTGATAATTCGCGTTCAATCCCGGCTTCAACGCCGCAACCAATCACGGATGTGGCAAAGCCTGTCATGGCGTTGGCGGCATGATAGGCCCATTTGAGATTTTGGGCGGTAATAATCACCCGCGTGCCGCGCATGTTGAATGCTTCAGCGTAGGCGTCGTCAATTTTTATGCCATTGATTAACATCGTGTTTTAAGCTTCCGGGCTGCCAGTCTTGATTTTTTCTACCCACTCTTCAATTTGTATCGTACCTACTTGCTGCACTTTTTTCAGGTCAGCTTCAGGAATCACATCCTGCATCAGGTCGATACGTTTCCATTCTGCCACCGGCGTTTCACACTCGGCTCTTGGCACATAGCGCGAATCGCGAACTTTGGTGCGCTGGTGAATGTAGCGCGGGCAGTTTTGCCACAGCTCAGACAAGGTCACACGTACAATAAATTCAGCTTCTTTGTATTCCTGCATTAACGGGTCGTTTTTGGAAACACTGGCCGTGCCCTGTACGCGGATACGGTGCGGCGTTTCAAATGAGATGAACAGCAGGCCGACTTGCGGGTTAGTGCTGATGTTCCCCATGGAAAAAAACATACCGTTACCGTCATAGCTCGGAAACACCAAAGTTTTGCTGTCTATGATTCTCACAAAGCCTGCATCGCCGCCCTTGTATGAGACGGTAGGGCGTCCCTGATGGTCGATGCTGGATAGAAAGAACATGTCCATGTGCTCGATAAAACCTTTGGCTTCATCGTCAAATTCGGTTTTACAGGCAATATCTTCCACGCGGTCTGCCATCTTGCGTGTGCCGAATTCGTCCTGAAGTTTGCGGTGCTGCTCGCCATATAGTCTACTCATTGCTTATTCCTTATTTTTTCTGATGGGTCACAACCTGACCGCGTCCGTTATCGCTGATTTCATCATTGCTGATTTTAAAGTTATCCAGTTGTATGGTCTGGTAGCGATCGAAATAGTCTTTGAGGTCTTTTTCAATGCCTATGTCGAATGCCGGTTTTGCCGTATGTGTCACCCCCCAAACCACTTTCACTACCTGACCATTTTTCACTACCAGTTTACCGTTCTTGAATACATAATCCGGTTTGGCAAACATAGCTTCGCGGTCAGCCTGGTCAGTGTAAACGGTAATATCTGCCGCGGCGCCTGCGCCCAAATGGCCGCGGTCGTTCAGGCCGATGAGCTTAGCCGCACCGGCACGCGTCATGATGGCGATTTCATACAGGCTGTATTCGCGGTCAAGGCTGTTTAAATTGCTCATCGCCTGTGTATCCAGATTCAGTTTGGCAAAAGCGTCGTTTCTGAAACCTTTATCCATCAGCAAGCGAATCAGGTGCGGATAGCTGGTGAACGGGGCACCGTTGGGGTGGTCCGTGGTTAAAAAGATGCACCACGGGTCTTCAACCGACAGGAACAACTCCAGTCCGATTGCCCATTGCAGCGCATTCACATAATTCTGGTCGCGGTACTTGAACGGCAGTACGCCGCAGCCTGCATCACACTCGATATCCATAATGACTGATTTTTTAGGGTTGGCATGGCTGGCGTTCAAATGTTGCATCATGGAGTCACCAGAGGCAGTCACGGTTTGACCAAACAGAATCTGACCAACGTCGGCAGTGATGTGTTTATTTTTGTTTAGCGCTTCTGCGATTTGCGCAGCGGCAGATGAAAACTTCTTGTCGCCTTCA
>CAMBZE010000077.1 GCA_945872425.1 Methylotenera oryzisoli
TGCGACCCCATGCACCCCATGCATGTACGCTACCAGGCTGCGCTACGCCCCGAACCGTTGTTACAAACAGCTTGCAACAAGGTGTGCATTATATCGCAAAGGCCGCAAGCCATAAAACACTCAGCGTAAAAAAACACCAAGATTTAAGAAGTCTGCAAGTTTGGGCGTAGCAGATCCAAAATTTTGCGCAACTCTGCCTTAAATGCTGCAAAATCAAAATCATGATTTTCAGTGGGTACTAATGGCAATGTTGCTTGCAATACACCAGATTGCTGCGACTCATTCATGACGTTACCATTGCTGAGTTTTTCTGATTGCAGCTCAATGGTATCTGGATGGTCTAAACGATTACGTGCACCATTGATGGTGAAGCCTTGCTCGTATAATAACTCGCGAATACGGCGAATTAGCAAAACCTCGTGGTGTTGGTAATAGCGACGGTTACCACGCCGTTTAACCGGTTTGAGTTGAGTGAATTCTTGCTCCCAGTATCTGAGCACGTGTGGCTTTACGCCACAAAGCTCACTGACTTCACCAATGGTAAAGTAGCGCTTTGCTGGAATAGGTGGCAATAGCCCTTTGGCAACCTGCTCAGTCATACTTACGGCTTTCTCACTATTATTGTTATTACACTAAGAAAACATCTACAACTCTTTAAATAGCAAGCCAGTTTCTGTTGCTATTTGTTTTAGCCAAGACCCTAGGCTGCGTAGTTGGCATCCACTTTACTTTTTAGTTTTTGGCTGGCGTGAAAAGTAACCACACGGCGTGCGGCAATCGGTATTTCTTCACCTGTTTTTGGATTGCGACCTGGACGCTCAGATTTTTTGCGCAATTCAAAATTACCAAACCCTGATAACTTTACGCTATCCCCTGCTTCTAACGCGATTCGCACTTCTTCAAAAAATGCTTCTACCATATCCTTGGCTTCACGTTTATTTAACCCAACTTGCTCATAGAGCAAATCAGCAAGTTCAGCCTTCGTTAAAGTCATACTACGCTCCCATTTCTTTTAAACCAGAAAACCCCTCTTTAAGGGATTTAATTTCTGAGTATTGCATCAAAGTCTTTTTGTAATAATTGTAGCAGATTAGCCATGGCTGTATCGGCATCATTATCAGTCAAAGTTTTTTCAGTATCGTGCATAAGTACTGATAATGCAAGACTTTTTTTGTTTTCGGCAATACCTTTACCTTGGTACAAGTCGAACAATGCCACCTCAAGAATCAGTGGAATATCAGTCTTTTTGATTGCGTTTAACACGGTTTGTACCGCAATATTCTCATCTACGACAATAGCCAAATCACGACGCACCGGCATCAGCTTCGAAACTTCCTGATATACAGGCAATTGGCGACTCAATATAGCGCTTGCATCAAGCTCAAACAAGTACGCATTTTTTGGCAAATCATAATGTTGTTGCCATTTTGGATGCAACTTACCTAACCAACCTATGGCTTTGCCATCTAGCAAAATACGTGCGGATTGACCTGGATGCAGAGCTGAATGCTCCGCCTTTTCGTAGCTTACATTATTAGCACCTACCAATGTATCTACGTGTGCTTTCACATCAAAAAAATCCACTTCAACACCAGTCGCAGCCCATTGCTCAGGGTTAGCGCTGCCATAGGCCAAGCCTGATATACGCGTTGTTTCCTGGAATGTATCAGCTACCTGATGATACACCGCACCTATTTCAAATAGATAAGCACGGTCTTGCTTACGATTCAGGTTATAGGTCAACGTGTCTAGCAAACCACCCCATAAGCTCGTGCGCATCACACTCAGATTACTCGCAATAGGATTTTTAAGCTTGATAGGTGCTGCATTACCCAACAAATCACGCTCCCAGCCTTCATCGACAAAGCTGTAAGTCACAATCTCTTGATACCCTGTCGACACCAATCTATCACGCAGCTGATTTAGGTGCAATTGTCGCTCAGGTGCCGCCAACATGGTTAGTTCAGCCACCGGTGGTGTTGCTGGAATGTGGTCGTAGCCATGCAAACGTGCGATTTCTTCGATTAAATCTTCTTCAATCGTAATGTCAAAACGATAACTCGGCGGCGTGACGGTAAATATTTCTTCAGCAACGCTGAATAAAAAGCCTAGCTGGGTTAAAAGCTGCGCCACTTTTTTGTGTTCAAATTCAATGCCTAACACCGAGTTCAATCTCGCCATTCTCAATTTAACGGCATGGCGCGCCGGCAAGACCCCCATCACCTCAGTGATGTCACCCGCTTTGCCGCCGCAGATTTGTTGAATTAACCCAGTTGCATATTCAAGCGCATGACGTGTGTTGCCAAAATCCACACCACGCTCAAAGCGATAAGATGAATCTGTACTTAACCCCAACCTGCGCGCCTTACCGGCAATCACAGACGGCACGAAGAATGCACTTTCCAGAAAAACATCCGTAGTTTCATCACTGACGGCCGTTGATTTTCCACCCATAATGCCCGCCAAAGCTACAGCACCTAGTGCATCAGCAATCACCAAGTCATCGGCCTTAAGTTGAATGATTTGGTCGTTCAACAAGCTTAGCGATTCGCCTGTTTTAGCAAAGCGTACATTCACATCACCGTTTAACTTGGCCGCATCAAACGCGTGCATCGGCTGACCCAACTCAAGCAATACATAGTTGGTAATATCAACTACTGCACTAATGCTACGCAAGCCACTACGCTCCAACCGTTTAACCATCCAGGCCGGGCTACTCGCCTGCGCGTTGATGCCGCTAATCAAACGGCCACAGTAACGTGGACAAGCTGCTTGCTCGCTCACCGTGACATTCTTTATTTGCGCCAAGCCAACAACTGCAGGAGAGATTTCCGCAAAGCGTGTAGCCGCACCGGTAATAGCCGCTACGTCACGTGCAATCCCGGTAATGCTCAAACAGTCACTACGATTTGGCGTGAGTTTCAGCGTGAGTAAATGATCATCCAAGTCTAAATGCTGACGGATATTCTGACCAACCATAGCGTTGTTATCCAGCTCTAGCAAGCCGGTAGCCTCTGCACTCATGCCCAACTCTTTAGAGGAACACATCATGCCGAATGACTCTACGCCACGCACTTTGGCTTGCTTGATGGAGATGCCCGGCAACTCTGCCCCCACCATGGCGCAAGGGGCGATTAACCCTGCACGTGCGTTAGCGGCGCCACACACAATTTGTAAAGGTTCAGCTAAACCGACATCTACTTTGCATACTTGCAAACGGTCTGCATCCGGGTGTTTTTCTGCGGATAAAATCCTTGCCACCACCACTTTACTGAATGGTGCCGCCACCGCTTGCATGTCTTCAACCTCAAGCCCCGCCATTGTTAAAGCGTGACTTAATGCCTGACTGTCTAAATCAGTATCAACCAAGCTACGTAACCAATTTTCTGAAAATTGCATAATTTATTTCAGCCACAGAGTACACAGAGTACACAGAAAAAAGCTTATTCTATGTATTTTTGCTTACCTGCTGACTACCTGTTCCTTTGTTTATTAAATTGCAGCTTCATATTCTAGAAATATCTCTGTGC
>CAMBZE010000078.1 GCA_945872425.1 Methylotenera oryzisoli
AATTTTGCAGACCAAATGACAATGGCGCGTAAAATCATGAAACAACGACGCGAAGTTTTGCGCGAGTTGGCTAAGTAATATGACGCACTGGATATGGCTTGATAACGCCGTTTTAATGGCGGTGCATGATGAGCAATTAGCGGAACATGGGGGTATTGCAGGTGTTCGAGACGAAGGCATGTTTTTGTCTGCTATGTCACGCGCACAAAATTTGGCGGCATATGGTGAGCCAGATTTTGCGGAATTAGCCGCTGCCTATGGGGTTGGCATTGCAAAAAATCACCCTTTTTTAGATGGTAACAAACGAACTGCATTTGTGGCGGTTGAGCTGTTTTTAATGTTGAACGGATATTCACTTAAGGCAACCGATGTGGAGTGCATCATTACCATGCTCGCTGTTGCCGCTGGTGAGATGGATGAAGCCAATTTTGCAAACTGGATACGCCAAAATTCAGTACAAAAATAGCGTTTAACACCACATTTCTTTGGCTAGTTGGCGCTAGCTGGTCTAAAATTACACCTTATTTCATAGTTTATTACTTTACGGATTTTTACCATGCCAGTTTATCGTTCACGAACCACTACTCACGGCCGCAATATGGCGGGTGCTCGCGCATTGTGGCGCGCTACCGGCATGAAAGACGGTGATTTTGATAAGCCGATTATCGCCATTGCCAATTCGTTTACGCAGTTTGTACCGGGCCATGTGCATTTAAAAGATATGGGTCAGTTAGTTGCGCGTGAAATTGAGCGCGCGGGTGGTGTCGCCAAAGAGTTTAATACCATTGCGGTAGATGATGGGATTGCCATGGGTCATGGCGGTATGTTGTATAGCTTGCCTAGCCGCGACCTGATTGCTGATAGCGTGGAATACATGGTAAATGCGCATTGTGCGGATGCGCTGGTGTGTATCTCCAACTGTGACAAAATCACCCCGGGCATGTTGATGGCTGCATTGCGCTTAAATATCCCAGTGGTATTTGTTTCTGGTGGCCCGATGGAAGCGGGTAAGGTGAATTGGGGTGGCGTTACGCATAAATTAGATTTGGTCGATGCCATGGTGGCGGCGGCTGACAGTAAGGTAAGCGATGCCGAGGCCGATGCGATTGAGCGTTCAGCCTGCCCAACTTGCGGTTCATGCTCCGGTATGTTTACGGCAAACTCCATGAACTGTTTAACCGAGGCGCTGGGTTTGAGCTTGCCGGGCAATGGTTCTACCTTGGCAACACACTCGGCACGTAAGGAATTGTTCCTAAAAGCAGGGCGCCTGATTGTTGAGCTGGCAAAGCGCCATTACGAGCAGGATGATTACACGGTGCTGCCGCGCAGCATTGCCAACTTGAAAGCGTTTGAAAATGCCATGAGTCTGGATGTAGCCATGGGCGGCTCGACCAACACGGTATTGCATTTATTGGCGGCCGCACATGAAGCTGGGTTGGATTTTACCATGAGTGATATTGACCATATTTCACGCAAAGTACCATGCGTAAGCAAAGTGGCGCCGGCAACGGCTAAATATCACATGGAAGACGTACACCGTGCGGGTGGTGTCATGGGGATATTGGGCGAATTGGACCGCGCAGGGGTGATTCATCGCGATACGCCAACTGTGCATAGCGCAACTTTGGGTGATGCATTGGATAAATGGGATATTAAAGTCACCCATGATGAAGACGTGAAAAAGTTCTTCCGCGCAGCACCGGGCGGCATTGCAACCACCATCGCCTTTAGTCAAAGTATGCTTTACCCAACGCTGGATGACGATAGAAGTGAAGGCTGTATTCGTGATAAAGCCCATGCCTATTCACAGGATGGCGGCTTGGCGGTGTTGTACGGCAACATTGCTTTGGATGGCTGCATTGTTAAAACAGCAGGCGTGGATGACAGCATTCTAAAATTTACCGGTCGGGCGCGTATATTTGAATCTCAAGATGCGGCTGTTGAGGCGATTCTGGCTGATAAGATTGTAGCGGGTGACGTGGTGGTGATTCGTTATGAAGGCCCACGCGGCGGTCCTGGCATGCAGGAAATGCTGTACCCAACTTCCTATCTCAAGTCTAAAGGCTTAGGTAAGGAATGTGCTTTACTGACTGATGGCCGTTTTTCAGGTGGCACATCGGGCTTGAGCATCGGTCATGCTTCACCAGAAGCGGCTGAGGGTGGTGCCATTGGTTTGGTGCAGGAGCATGATACGATTGAAATTGATATTCCAAACCGTACCATCCATTTAGCGGTGAGTGATGAAGAATTATCACACCGTCGTATCAAAATGGAAGACAAAGGCAAAGATGCCTGGAAGCCGGTTAATCGTGAGCGCGCTGTTTCGCCCGCTTTGCGTGCCTACGCGGCTATGAGCACCAGTGCGGCACGTGGCGCGGTGCGCGATGTATCTCAAATTGAAAGAACAAAATAAGTAGCTCAAGGTTACTAAAGTTAAAAATAGATAAGGTAAGGTATGACACTAGACTCACTTGAAGACCATATTTTTGTTAAAAAAGGCGAGCAGGGATGCTCAACGCTGCATCCGCATGTCGCAGTGACCGAAGATGCCAATGGTCTGCAATATTTGGAAATAGATAACCCGTTAGCCACAGCTAGAATCGCCTTGCAGGGTGGCCAAGTCATTCACTGGCACCCCAAGTGTGAAAAGCAGCCTGTGCTTTGGCTCTCGGAGCATGCACGCTTCGTGAAGGGTCGTTCGATTCGTGGCGGTGCGCCTGTTTGCTGGCCATGGTTTGGTGCACATCCGACGGATAGCACCTTGTGTCCACACGGTTTTGCGCGTGTGATTCCATGGCAATTCATCGATGTGGATTCTACTGATACTGGCGCGACACGCATAGTGCTGCAAATGTTGGAAACGCCGGAAGCCAAAAGGCAGCTCTCATACGCATATGTGCTAACCATGGTGATCACCATCGGCAAAAGGTTGAAAATCGACTTGGCAACCACGAATAAAGCTGACCATCCGTTTATGATTGGTGAAGCGTTTCATACTTATTTGAACGTGAGTGATATTGGCAATATACGCATTACCGGCATGCAAGACTGCATATTCTCGGACAAGCTGCGCCAGTACAAGCGTTACGTAGAGCATAATGTACTGAAGTTTGACGGCGAATTTGATCGTGTGTACCTTAACCACAACTCGGATTGTCTCGTGCATGATTCTGTGTACAATCGTATGATTCGTGTGGGAAAATCTGGCAGCGACACCACAGTGGTTTGGACGCCTGGCGCAGAAAAAGCGCATGCCATGGGAGATATGGGTAGCGCAGATGAGTGGCGCAAAACCGTGTGTGTAGAAACTGCCAATGCTCTTGAGAACTCTGTGGTGATTTCGCCAAA
>CAMBZE010000079.1 GCA_945872425.1 Methylotenera oryzisoli
ATAAATGGCGGAAGAGGCGGGATTCGAACCCGCGTTAGGCTATTAGCCTAAACACGCTTTCCAGGCGTGCGACTTAAACCGCTCATCCACTCTTCCGTGCGCGCGCATTATAGTGCATGTTGATACAAAACCCAACAATTCATAGCCAAATATCAGGTGGTTTATATTCCATTGAGTGCGTAATCTGCCCAGTGTTATTGAGTATTTTAAATAATCAACATCGCCGCTACATTACGACCTTCACTCATCAGTATATTGTAGGTTCTGCAAGCTGCGGCAGTGGTCATGCATTCTAAAGCAATTCCTTGTTGGGTTAGTGAATAGTGTATTTTAGGATGCAGGAACTGGTGTGTTTTGCCGGTGCCTAGCAAAACAACTTCCGGTTTTAATCTGATGATTTTCTCAAAATCGTCGACTGTCAAAAGATCAAATGCTAACGGCTGCTTGGATGTTGTGGTCCAATCTGAAATCAGCTTATCTGTCATTACAATCAGGCTGTTGGTATAGCGTTGATGGTTAATATCAATATGATCATCGTCATAACCGGTAATCAAGTTGTTGCCGTTGCTTTGTGTCAGGTGTAATTTCATGCTTTACATTGATTGATGTGGGGCGAAAAGGTAAGATAGCACACTTTACTATATCAGCTAATTTCACTTTTAAGTTCGCTGAGAATTCATCGTAATGATTGCAAAAAACTATGCAAAAAATAGAAAAATCTAACAAGCTTGCTAACGTTTGCTACGATATTCGTGGTCCGGTGTTACAGCGCGCTCGCGAAATGGAAGAAGAAGGTCAGCGTATTATCAAGCTGAACATCGGCAATCCGGCCGCATTTGGTTTTGAAGTGCCTGAAGAAATTCAGCAGGACGTGATTCGCAATATGGGCAAGGCGGGTGGCTATACTGATAGCAAGGGTCTATTTGAGCCGCGCAAGGCCATTATGCATTACACGCAAGGCAAGCATATTCAGGGCGTAACGGTTGATGACATTATTATTGGCAATGGCGTTTCTGAGCTGATTGTGATGGCGATGCAAGGTTTGCTCAATAATGGCGACCAAGTACTGGTGCCGATGCCGGATTATCCATTATGGACGGCTGCTGTTACTTTGGCAGGCGGTACAGCGCGTCATTACTTATGTGATGAAGCAACAGGCTGGATGCCAGATTTAACAGACATTGAGTCTAAAATCACCGCAAATACGCGCGGTATCGTGGTGATTAACCCCAATAATCCTACTGGTGCGTTGTATCCTCGTGAGATTCTGGAAGGCATCATAGAGATCGCTCGCCACCACGGTTTGGTTATTTTTGCGGATGAGATTTACGATAAAGTTTTGTACGATGGCAATGTGCATACATCCATTGCCTCACTTGCGGATGATGTTTTGTTTGTTACTTTTAACGGATTGTCCAAAAATTATCGTACCTGCGGTTATCGTGCCGGTTGGATGATTTTGAGTGGCGAGAAAAAACACGCAAAGGACTATATCGAAGGTCTGAATATGCTGGCTTCAATGCGCTTGTGTGCCAATGTGCCTGGTCAGTTGGCGATTCAAACGGCATTGGGCGGTTATCAAAGTATCGAAGACTTGGTTGCACCAGATGGACGCTTATGTAAGCAGCGTGATGTTGCTTATGCGTTGCTGAATGCTATTCCCGGGGTAAGCTGCACTAAACCGCAGGCGGCGATGTATCTGTTTCCAAAGCTGGATCCTAAAATGTACCCGATTAAAGATGATCAACAGTTTATTTTAGATCTGCTGTTGGAAGAAAAGGTATTGCTGGTGCAGGGCACTGGGTTTAATTGGAAAACGCCGGATCATTTTCGCGTGGTATTTTTACCTAACGTAGATGATTTGACCGAGGCAATTAAGCGCATCGCCAGGTTTCTGGAAAATTATAGAAAAAAACATGATTCAAAATCAGATGGAGCAAAAGCTTGAAACAGTTGAATGCAGGAACGCTTAATGTAGGGATATTGGGCTTAGGCACAGTAGGTGGCGGTACTTATAAAGTGCTAACACGGAATGCGGCAGAAATCACACGGCGCACGGGGGTGTCGATCAATGTCGTGCAAATTGCAGATAGAAATATTGAGCATGTAAAGGCTACGGTTGCGAGCAATGTGGATGTTACAGATGATGCATTTGCTATTGTGAATAATCCTGAGGTTAATGTCGTGGTAGAGCTTATCGGCGGCTATACCTTGAGCAAAGAGCTGGTTCTGAAAGCGATTGCGAACAAAAAGCATGTGGTGACTGCGAACAAAGCGCTGATTGCCTTGCATGGCAATGAAATTTTTGCAGCCGCTAAAGCGAATAATGTCATTGTGGCATTTGAGGCAGCGGTGGCTGGCGGCATCCCTATTATAAAAGCGCTGCGCGAAGGTCTGGGTGCTAATCGTATCGAGTGGGTCGCCGGTATTATCAATGGCACAACTAATTTTATCCTCACGGAAATGCGCGAAAAAGGCTTAAACTTTGCTGATGTATTGGGTGAAGCGCAACGTTTAGGTTATGCCGAGGCCGACCCAACTTTTGATGTGGAAGGCATAGATGCTGCGCATAAGCTCACGATTATGTCAGCGATTGCTTTTGGTATGCCGATGAAGTTTGAGCAAGCCTACACAGAAGGTATTACCCAATTGCAGCAGGTGGATATTAAATATGCGGAAGAGTTAGGTTACCGCGTCAAATTGTTGGGAATTACCAAGCGCACAGACCATGGGGTTGAGTTGCGCGTGCATCCAACGTTGATACCGGAGAAGCGCCTAGTGGCTAATGTCAATGGTGCAATGAATGCTGTTGTCGTGAAAGGTGATGCCGTTGGCCCTACACTTTACTACGGTGCAGGCGCTGGCGCTGAGCCAACGGCGAGCGCAGTGGTGGCAGATTTAATGGATATTGCGCGCCTGATTGATGCAACTAGCGCGCAACGCGTGCCTTATTTAGCGTTTCAGTCAGACCAAGTGCAGGATTTGGCTATTTTACCCATTGAAGAAGTGCAAAGTGCGTATTACTTGCGCTTGCGTGCCAGCGATAAACCTGGGGTATTGGCTGATGTAACTAAAATTTTGGGTGATCGCGATATTTCTATCGACGCAATGATGCAAAAAGAGCCGGATGATAATGAGACAGAGGCTGACATTGTGATTCTGACTCACATCACGGTTGAAAAAAATATGAATGCTGCCATCGCCGCTGTTGAAGCACTTACTGCCATTACCGGCAAAGTCGTGCGTATTCGTATGGAAGAACTTGCTAAATAACTCGCTTATTGTCATACCGAC
>CAMBZE010000080.1 GCA_945872425.1 Methylotenera oryzisoli
TAACATTCAGAAAGTTTAGTAACCAAGAATCCAAAAAAATGGCCCTTAATTGGGTCATTTTTTTGCCTGAAATTTATACAACAGGTCATTGGGCAGCCACTATTCATGAGTATTACTGACGCAACCGGCTACCTAGCCGCTTTTTTAACAACCTTTGCCTTTGTGCCCCAAGCGCACCATTCATGGAAAACCCGGGATTTATCTGGCGTGTCTTTGCCTATGTACAGCCTATTTAGTCTAGGCGTATTGACCTGGTTGATTTATGGCATCCTGATTCATAGCTGGCCCATCATAGCGGCCAATAGCCTCACCCTAATGCTGGCTTGCATTGTGCTTTATTTAAAAATCAGTCAAAACCCAAACTAAGCATAAGCGTATTATTTACTCAAGGCATACACCGCAATATTATCTCCGGCGGTATAGCCAAAAATTGCATTACCACCGGCCACTACAGCTACGTATTGCACCCCATCAATTTGGTAGGTGATGGCAGGCGCATTCACCCCAGCATCGAGCTTACTCTGCCATAACACTGCACCAGTATGGCTATCGTAGGCATTAAAATGGCCATCACCCTCACCCATAAATAGCAATCCGGATTGCGTGGCCAGCAAGCCACCCATTAATGGTTGCGCCGTTTTGACTTGCCACAGCATTTTACCGCTAGATAAATTAATCGCCGACAAACTCCCCCACCTAGCATCTTTGGTAGGCTCAGAGGATGTATAGCGTATTGCTGGGGTCCCATTTATTGCAGGCTCATCAACCAAAGTGTATTTGATTGGCGCATGTATGCCCGCTACGAAAGCAATTTGATTGCGCTCATCAAGGGCGCTTGGGCTCCAATTAGAGCCGCCTAAGATACCAGGGTAAAGTACGGTACCCTCTTTGCTGGCTTTAGCAAATAAATTCTTTTGCGGCACAAACGCATCCGACTTCATCAGCAGCTTGCCCGTAGCCCTATCATTAACGAAGTACCAGCCGGTTTTACTTGCTTGGCCCACGGCAGGTATGCTCTGTCCTTTGCTTATATAATTAAACAAGACTGGCGGGCTGGCTAAATCGTAACCCCATACGTCATGCGGCACTTGTTGGTAATGCCATTTTAATTTACCCGTTTCCGTGTCCAGAGCCACCAATGAAACGGTGTACAAATTATCGCCAGGACGCGAAATGTCATTCATTTGCGGTGAAGGGTTGCCCGTACCGAAGAACAGCGTATGCGTTTTAAGGTCTATTGCTGGCGTGCTCCATGCTGAGCCGCCACCATAACGCCACGCCTCTTTACTGTTAGTTAAATTGGCTCTTTCTGCTACCACGTCTCGGTTTAATGAAATGCCATCAGAGGTGGTTTCGACAAACTCGCCTTCCCAACCTTGGCTTGGGATGGTGTCAAATTGCCAAATTCGCTTGCCACTATTTACGTCATACGCTGCTAAAAACCCTGGTCGGCCATAACGACCGTCCACCCCCACCACAGCGCCAAGCGGTGCCGATTGCGTTGGCGCATCCAAATGCAAGCCGTAGCCTACGCCGGTTATTCCAACGATAACCTTGCCATTAAACACCACCGGCGCCATGGCTATGCCTACGCCAGTTGCCCCGTATGCATTTTTACCACTTTTAGCATCAGCCTTGCTCAACGACTCAGTATTTTCTGTTAAGGCCGTGTCGTCCGCCACGTCCACGTCCCAAATTTTCAGCCCGGTTTTTGCATCCAAGGCAATCAAGCGCGCATCCACTGTTCCTATAAAAACTTTACCGTCACTTAGCGCCACTCCTCTATTTGCTGGGCCACAGCACATTTTCCAGCTTGCCCTGCGGACGTGTTCATAGCGCCACAATTGCTTACCGGTTTTGGCATCAAGCGCCAACACATGGTTATAAGGCAAGGCAACGTACATCACCCCAGCCTTGACTATAGGCGTAGCTTGAAAACTAGCCAGGACGCCGCTTTTAACTTGCCAGGCTAATTTAAGGCGATTAACATTTTGTGGGTTGATTTGCGTTAACGCAGACAAGCGTTGGTTGCTGTAATCACCGCCAAAACTAGGCCAATCTTGAGCTGGGCTAAGCGCATGATTAAGTGGTGTCAGCTTGGCGCAAGCAAGCAAGGCCATACTAATGAGCATGATGCCCCATTTTCTGTTACCTTTAAAAATGTAAGCTATATTCATATGACCGACTTTATAAAGTAAGAATGATAGGCATCAAAGTATACAGATTTGTATATCTCTAACAAGCGATAATTAGCCAGTTCATGGCATAAGCCCATAGGGCAACGTACTGCTAAAGGAAACCGTAATGAACGACCGCATTGAACGCTTACTGGAACAAATAACGGCCTTAGAGGACGACTTGCGCGTGGCCTTAAGTGAACAACCCTCTGGCGTATTTTTTCAAATAAAAGGCAAACGCATAGAGTTTGAGCATTCCATTAAGCAAGCGCACAAGCGGCTAAAAAGAAATTTTTTTCATTGGCTGATTGCCGATCGCCCGCAGAACTTAATCACCGGCCCTATTATTTACTCCATGATCCTACCTTTGCTGCTAACCGATTTATTTGTCAGCTTTTACCAACTCACTTGTTTTCCTATATACGGCATCAAAAAAGTACGGCGGGCGGACTACATCGTCTTTGATAGGCAACATTTAAGTTACCTCAATTTTATAGAGAAGTTTCATTGTACTTACTGCGCATACGGCAGCGGCATGATCTCCTATGTTAGCGAAATCATTGCCCGCACCGAGCAGTATTTCTGCCCTATCAAACATGCACGAAAATTACTGGGGACGCATCAGCGCTATGCCCGTTTTTTAGATTACGGTGCAGCAGACCACTACCAGGAAAAACTGGAGACTTACCGCCGCGCCTTGTCCAAAGCAGATTAACATTTAGCGGTATTTTTAGCTCAAGCGCTGCGCCTGACAACCCCTTATTCGGCTGCGCATGCTATGCTGTCAGGCCTTTTTATAAGAGCCTTTATCATGAGCGCGAGCGAAACCTTCATCCCTAGTAAAGATGCGTCATTGGAATCATCCATACGCACCCTGCAAAGCAAATT
>CAMBZE010000081.1 GCA_945872425.1 Methylotenera oryzisoli
TAACATTCAGAAAGTTTAGTAACCAAGAATCCAAAAAAATGGCCCTTAATTGGGTCATTTTTTTGCCTGAAATTTATACAACAGGTCATTGGGCAGCCACTATTCATGAGTATTACTGACGCAACCGGCTACCTAGCCGCTTTTTTAACGACCTTTGCCTTTGTGCCGCAAGCGCACCATTCATGGAAAACCCGGGATTTATCTGGCGTGTCTTTGCCCATGTACAGCCTATTTAGTCTAGGCGTATTAGCCTGGTTGATTTATGGCATCCTGATTCATAGCTGGCCCATCATAGCAGCTAATAGCCTCACCCTTATGCTGGCTTGCATAGTGCTTTATTTGAAAATCAGTCAACACCCAAACTAAGCACAAGCGCATTATTTACCCAAGGCATACACCGCAATATTATCTCCGGCGGTATAGCCAAAAATTGCATTGCCACCTGCCACCACGGCTACGTATTGCACCCCGTCTATCTGGTAGGTGATGGCAGGCGCATTCACCCCAGCATCAAGCTTACTCTGCCATAACACTTCACCAGTACGGCTATCGTAGGCATTAAAACGACCATCGCCCTCACCCATAAACAGCAATCCGGATTGCGTGGCCAGCAAGCCACCCATTAATGGTTGTGCCGTTTTGACTTGCCACAGCATTTTACCGCTAGATAAATTAATGGCCGATAAAACACCCCACCTAGCATCTTTGGTAGGCTCAGAGGATGCATAGCGTATTGCTGGGACCCCATTTTTTGCAGGCTCCTCAAACAGAGTGTATTTAATTGGCGCATGTATGCCCGCTACAAAAGCAATTTGATTGGGTTCGTCAAGGGCGCTTGGGCTCCAGTTAGAGCCGCCTAAAATACCAGGATAGAGCACGGTGCCATCTTTGCTGGCTTTAGCAAATAAATTCTTTTGCGGCACAAACGCATCCGACTTCATCAGTAACTTGCCAGTAGCCCTATCGTTAACGAAGTACCAGCCGGTTTTGCTTGCTTGGCCCACGGCAGGAATGCGCTGTCCATTACTTATATAATTAAACAAGACAGGCGGGCTGGCTAAATCGTAACCCCATACGTCATGTGGCACTTGTTGGTAATGCCATTTTAATTTTCCCGTTTCCGTGTCCAGGGCCACCAATGAAACGGTGTATAAATTATCGCCGGGACGGGAAATGTCATTCATTTGCGGTGACGGGTTGCCCGTACCAAAAAACAGCGTGTGCGTTTTAAGGTCTATGGCTGGCGTGCTCCAAGCTGAGCCACCGCCGTAACGCCACGCCTCTTTATTATTTTTTAAATTGGCTCTTTCTGCTATCACGTCTCGGTTTAATGAAATGCCATCGGAGGTGGTTTCGACAAAATCGCCTTCCCAACCCTGACTTGGGATGGTGTCAAATTGCCAAATTCGCTTGCCGTTACTAATGTCATAGGCTGCTAAAAACCCCGGCCTGCCATAACGCCCGTCCACCCCCACCACCGCCCCAAGCGGTGCCGATTGCGTTGGCGCATCCAAATGCAATCCGTAGCCTACGCCGGTTATCCCAACGATAACCTTGCCATTAAATACCACCGGCGCCATGGCTATACCGACGCCAGTTGCCCCGTATGCATTTTTTCCGCTTTTAGCATCAGCCTTGCTCAATGAGTCGGTATTTTCTGTTAAGGCCGTGTCGTCCGCTACATCCACGTCCCAAATTTTCAGGCCGGTTTTTGCATCCAAGGCAATCAAGCGGGCATCCACCGTTCCTATAAACACTTTACCGTCACTTAGCGCCACCCCTCTATTTGCTGGGCCACAACACATTTTCCAATTTGCCCTGCGCACGTGTTCATAGCGCCACAATTGCTTACCGGTTTTGGCATTAAGCGCCAACACATGGTTATAAGGCAAGGCAACGTACATCACCCCAGCTTTGACTATAGGCGTGGCTTGAAAACTAGCTAGAACACCGCTTTTAACTTGCCAAGCTAATTTAAGGCGATTGACATTTTGTGGGTTAATTTGCGTTAACGCAGACAAGCGCTGGTTGCTGTAATCACCGCCAAAACTAGGCCAATCTTGAGATGGACTAAGCGCATGATTAAGTGGTGTCATCTTGGCGCAAGCAAGTAAGGCCATACTAATGAGCATGATGCCCCATTTTCTGTTACCTTTAAAAATGTAAGCTATATTCATATGACCGACTCTATAAAGTAAGAATGCAAGACATCAAAGTATACAGATTTGTATATCTCTAACAAGCGATAATTGGCCAGCTTATGGCATAAAATCTGCTGCTAAAGGAACCCACAATGAACGACCGCATTGAACGCTTACTGGAACAAATAACGGCCTTAGAGGACGACTTGCGCGTGGCCTTAAGTGAACAACCGTCTGGCGTATTTTTTCAAATAAAAGGCAAACGCATAGAGTTTGAGCATTCCATTAAGCAAGCACACAAGCGGCTAAAAAGAAATTTTTTTCATTGGTTGATTGCCGATCGCCCGCAGAATTTAATCACCGGCCCTATTATTTACTCCATGATCCTGCCTTTGCTGCTAACCGATTTATTCGTCAGCTTTTACCAACTCACTTGTTTTCCTATATACGGCATCAAAAAAGTACGGCGGGCAGACTACATCGTCTTTGATAGGCAACATTTAAGTTACCTCAATTTTATAGAGAAGTTTCATTGCACTTACTGCGCTTACGGCAGCGGCATGATCTCCTATGTTAGCGAGATCATTGCCCGCACCGAACAGTATTTCTGCCCTATCAAACATGCACGAAAATTACTGGGGACGCATCAGCGCTATGCCCGTTTTTTAGATTACGGTGCAGCAGACCACTACCAGGAAAAACTGGAGACTTACCGTCGCGCATTGTCCAAAGCAGATTAACATTTAGCGGTATTTTTAGCTCAGGCGCTGCGCCTGACAACCCCTTATTCGGCTGCGCATGCTATGCTGTCAGGCCTTTTTATAAGAGCCTTTATCATGAGCGCGAGCGAAACCTTCATCCCTAGTAAAGATGCGTCATTGGAATCATCCATACGCACCCTGCAAAGCAAATT